>JALGTY010000179.1 GCA_029821145.1 Candidatus Zipacnadia bacterium | reverse complement strand
GTTGGACTGGAGATTCATAGCGTGATGGGTGGGACCCACTGGCAATTGCCCCTGTCCAGCACCGATGAGGCCACCAGACTCGCCGGTGTCAATGGCATCAAGCACGCCCTGCAGGTGGCTGGCTGGTCAGGCGCTGACACCGTACTGGTCGTGCCCGGCGTCGTAACCGAGGACGTATCTTATGCCGCCGCTTTCGACCTGTCGCAGAAAAGCATCCGAGAGCTTCTGCCGACAGCCGAACAACTCGGCATAACAATGGCGCTGGAAAACGTGTGGAACAAGTTCCTGCTCAGCCCGCTGGAGTTCCGTGAATACGTTGACGGCTTCGACCACGAGCTGGTGAAAGCCTATTTTGATGTGGGTAACATTCTGCTGTACGGCTACCCGCACCAATGGATTGATATCCTGGGCGAGCGGATTGTGAAAGTGCACATCAAGGACTTCGATACCAACACGAAAAACTTCGTGGCGCTGCTGACGGGCAGTGTAGACTATCCCCGGGTGACGAACGCCCTGCGCGGCATCGGCTACAACGGCTACCTGACCGCCGAGCTGAGCCCGTATCCGCAATTCCCCGAGCAGATGGTGCATGACACCGCCGCGCATCTGGAGCGGATCGTAAACAGCTAACGGCAATGATGTCGGGCTGGCAATCGGCGGGGACAGTCCCCTATTGCGCCCCTACGCACGAGGGTGTGATGCGCAAGGCTACCGCAACGGCAACGACGACTCGGGCAGGATGCCCGACCCACGCGACGATAGTAGGGAAGGCTGAGCCAGGCCACTGCGCAAGGCATTGCCAGGCTCTTGACGCTTCATAAAATCTCGGACGTGTAGGGGCGCATGGCATGCGCCCGTAAGTCGTTAACCAAACTGCACCAACAGGGCGCATGCCATGCGCCCCTACAACGGCATTGACAGGCTAGGAAGCTGGGCCCACTCCAGAGGAATGGGGCCCCGCCAACGACGAAGCTGGAGTACGATGCCAAGCGACAAGGTGAGTAGCTGCAAGAAAGAAGGTCAGAGGGTGCGGTCAGGGAATCTACCTGGCGGTCGAAGAAAAATGACGCATCAGGAGGCTGTAACCAATGGCGGATGAAGTAAGAGTTGCTTTCGTTGGCGCAGGCGGCAATGCCCAGGGCCACATGGGCAGGCTTGCAGAAATAGAGAATGTTGAGATCGTCGCCATCTGCGATCTGGTTGAGGAGAAGGTGCAACAGGCGTGCGCGGAATACGAAGCGGCCGCATACACCGACTACCGCGCAATGCTCGACGAGATTGAAGCCGAAGTCGTCTATGTTAGTGTCCCGCCGTTTGCTCACGAGTACGCGGAAGTGCTGGCGGCGCGCAAGGGCTGTCACGTGTTCGTCGAAAAGCCGGTTGTGTTGAATATGGATAAGGGCTACGAGATCGCCGAGGAGATTGACAAGGCAGGCGTGCTGTCGTGTGTCGGTTACCAGCTCCGTCTGCTGGATTCGGTGCAGCGGGCCCGCAGGTATCTGGCCACCCGCACCATCGGAATGGTCAGCGCGCACCGCTGGGGCGGCTTTCCCGAGACGGCCTGGTGGCGCGTGATGGGCCAGTCCGGCGGGCAGCTCCACGAGCAGACCACCCACCAGGTGGACCTGATGCGCTATCTGGCCGGCGAGATCGTGGAGGTCTATGCCCAGTACTCCCTGCGGGTGATGAGCGATGTGGACAACCTCGATATCCCCGACGCCCAAGGGGCACTGCTCAAATTCCAGGACGGTGCGATCGGCACGATCGTCACCAGTCCGATGATGCGCCAGGGCGGGGGCGTCAGTGACCTGAAATTCCTGGTCGAGGACCACGTCCTGGAGTGGCAGATTGGCGGCAACATTCTGATGCCGGATGACGATGCAGAGGTCACCGGCGAGCCGCAGGAAACCATGAGTATTGACGAGGCGTTCATCGTCGCTATTCGCAGCGAGGATTCGGGCACAATTCCGTGTTCGTACCGCTCCGGCCTGCAGACCAGCGCGGTGACATTGGCCGCCAATGAATCGGCCCGGACGAAAAAACCGGTTGAAGTCCCTGTTATATAAGTGTACAATGTTATGAGGGCCGTGAGAAAAGGCGCAATATAGGGTCTGATAATCTCGTCTTTATTGAAGATAGAGGTTTGCGGCGGCCGTAGTGTGGAATACTATAGTAGTACAATGTGCTCAGCTTCGAACAGCACACAATGCATAGTGGTGAGGCGGGGCGGTGTGTGAGGCCTGGGAACTGTGGCTGTTATGATTGGTGGGTCACTGTAGAATTCACACACGTAAGTGATGCTTATCACACTTAGGAGGTAACATCAAGATGCATCCCAAGACCACGGTAAAGCAGGCAGGCTTCACGCTGATTGAACTCTTGGTGGTCATCGCCATCATCTCAATTCTGGCCTCGATGCTGATGCCGGTGTTCGCGCGGGCCAGAGCGAAGGCGCGCCAGACAGCGTGCGTATCGAACGTGAAACAGATCGTACTGGCGATAAAGATGTACATCCAGGATGCTGACGAACAGTTGCCCTTCGGGTTGAATGGTGGAGGGACATTCTGGCACGGCGCTATCTATTCTTACACGCACAACAAGCAGATTTTGCGCTGCCCCGATCGCAAGGACCGCTACGTCGGCTACGGTTTCAACTACCTGTGCTCCGGCATCTCGGAGGGGGCATTTTTTGATGCAGCCTCCAAGATCGTGATCGGCGACGTGCCGCCTGAGTGCCTCGGCGTGACCAACAGTTCCGCCGGCAGCGAGTGGTGGGTCAACGATCCGGGCAACGACATCTGCGGCGTGCCTGGCGATGCTGTTGGTACTATGGTCTCGGCTGGCACCGAGGACGCCGAGAACAACAACTTCAGTGCCATCGGCCGACCGCAACGCCACAACGACGGCTGCAACTGGGGATACGCCGACGGTCATGCCAAGTGGGGCCGCGAGGAAGGCCTCGACCAGGCCGCCTTCTGGAACCCGACGACCGTCACTGACTAACCAGTTGAGTCGCTGTCCGGTGGCACAGGTTTTTTCGCCAGTGCGTTCTCACCTGGTAACTGCTCAGCTTGGGGCGTTAGAACAGCGGACAGGCAAGGCAGCAGGTGGCGACTCGCCCCCAAAAGGTTATCCTGGAGGACAGGCATCCTTGCCTGTCCATGCCGTTGCTACTTGGAGAGGCCTCGACAGGCTAGGAAGCCTGTCGTCCAGGAAGACTAGCAAGAAGGGCCGTGCCGCCCCAAAAAGGCTGAAATACACGCGTCCTTGCACGTGCATTTCCTTTGCAGGCCACAAGGTGAGTAATTACCTCACCTGAGCGTGGTAGAGAAGGAACCACGGTCAGGCTGAGCCACGCGTTGATGAATAACGCGGGGTATTGGACCTGCGAGGCCTTGTGCAACCTCTGATCTGGCGGTGGGGAGGCGATTCTGTGCCGCTCCTGGGAAAACCGCATGACGGATCAGGACACTGTCACATACTACCTCGAAAACGCAGCCGCAAACCGGCCGCAATGCCACTTTGTCTTCGCCTGGCTGCCTCGAATCGCGTTTTGCCACAGCCCGTTGCTGACCGGCTGGATCGCCTTGGCCGCGTCAGAACTCGGCATCACCCGCCTGCTGCTGCCTAAACCCTCGCTCACACAACTCATGCGGGAGTTGGAACCAGCCGATACATGGCGTTACTCATGGACCCCGCTGTTATGCCGGACTTACTGGCAGGTACGGGCTTATTTCTCCGGCCAACTCAAGCAATTCGACATTCCTGTTGACCTGCGAGAGGTCAGCGATTTTCGGGCCAAAATCCTGCATGAGGCCCAGTCAATGCCCCGAGGTGAAACGTGCTCCTATGCCGAGCTGGCCGCTGCAGCCGGAAGTCCCCGGGCCAGCCGCGCTGTCGGTCAGGCGATGGCAAGTAACCCGGTCCCACTGCTGGTGCCATGCCACCGTGTAATCGGCAGCGACGGCAGCATGGTAGGCTTCGGCGGCGGCACCGAACAAAAGCTGGCTCTGTTACGTCTTGAAGGGGTAACAGCAGGGCGCGAATCCGTGTGACACAGTGGTCTTGACCACGCGCGCTTGCGGTTGACTTTGACATGGTCATTAGTTACAATGACACATGTATCAATAGTACTTGCAGAGCCGCGTACCGAAGAGGCGGCATCCGCTCTTCTTCGGTATGGGTGTGCGTGTGTGTATGGCAACTGAACTGCAGAATCAGTCGAGGTAAGCCTTACCAGGCAAGTTCAGCCACGTACCAGGAGGCAGATTGATGAGCTACTGCGACCGAAAACGACAGCTAGCACTCATCCTTACGTTCGTCGCCATTATGCTCGTTGGGCTGGTGGTGAGTGCCCACGCGGGGATCAAAGTCAACATTGGCGACAGCCGGGACCAGTATGAGCGGTTCCTGGCGCGGACCGAGAACCTCAGCACGGAGTCGGCCCGCAAGCTGACGGCTTACGTCGAGCGGACCAGCAATTCCCGCATAATTGACGAGTGGGAGCTGCCGACCGGCACGATCATTGATTACTACCATGTCGGGCAGCAGAAGCCAGGCGGCCCGGAGGCATCTTACAACGGCTCGGCAGTAGTGGTGGGCCGCGATTCCCGCCTCGGGCAGGCTTATCTGCGTCAGGTCAATGCAGAGCTGACCGTCATCGAGCGGGTGAACAAGTGGCTGGGCGACATCTTCGCGCCCAACAACCATATCGTGCTGGTGCCGGTGGGGATGCTGGAGCCCGGGCAGATGACGCAGATGGTCGCGGCGCTGGCGGGTGCCGCAGAGACGCGCAAGATCGCCATCATCGGCACCGAGTTCCCGCCGTGGGACAACCGCTCGCCGGACCAAGGCGGGTTAGAGTGGCGGGCGGGATTCCGGGAGCGCTATTACTCCGCGCATGAAGTCTATGACGACGGAACGCTGACGCCGCTGCCAGAGGCGCAGATCCGGGCGTACCCGATGTACTGGAACCTTGACGTGGACTTCAGCGGCACCGTAGAGGCTGTCAATGCCGCAGGCGAACCTTGACGTGGACTTCAGCGGCACCGTAGAGGCTGTCAATGCCGCAGGCGTGGATGAGACCGCCTATCAGACGCCCAATAACTATGCGCCGGACTGGTATGCCGACAGCACCGGCGGGCCGATGACGGTTTACGTCGGCAACAACTGCAACCCTACGGGGCTGCATAGTCCAGCATGGGAGGGCAACGCAAGTGCCACCATGCCGACCACGCCCGATTGGTACACCATTGAAACCTCGAACCAGGGCTGGACCGAGTTTCAACTGCAAGATGCCTGGTGGAACTTGCTATTCAACCGGTCCAACGCAAACTCGCTGACTAACTACTACTACGAGAACTCGCACGGCAAGATCACAATCGAGGGCGATCGCAGTGATGTTACCGGCTGGGTTCGCAGCGGCCATGTACTCGACCGGCATGAGTTTGCCAGAAACTGGCTTTACGCCCAGCAGCCCGGGACGCCGCTCATACGGCCTTTCCTGGTCATCCCCGGCGATCCTCAATATGACCAGCGTATCGTGCGTGCGAGCCTCGACGAAAACGGCTTGAGTGTGCTTTTCGCCGAAGACACCTGGCCAGGGAATGTGCAACTGTACGCATACCAAGAGGACTTGAATGGGATCACCAGCGGAAATCAGCCCGGATATACCAGGATTTACGGCGAGGCGGGCGCGTCGCTCGGCACCGATCACCGCAGCGATGTCTATGACGGTCGGCGACACAAGTGGATAAACAGTGGGTGGGAGTACCGGCGAAGTTCGAGTAGTAGTCCGGGTTACACGTACGTGGATTTTGACGCTATATACGCGGATGGGTACCACTGGTATATGACGGTGGGCAACTACAAGTGGGGTCGGCCGGGCGGACCTCCCAGCGGCGGCAATCCGACGCCAAGCAACTGGGCCACCGCCTATCCAGTCGCTCCGAACCAGCCTGGCATGGGCTTTACGCCGTGGGGCTGGCAGAGTGTGTACACGCCGATCCGGGGCGGCGCGGTGTTGTACAACACCACGTTCACGACAGCGGACGTGTATGCGACCAGCGCTGCGGCTACCCAGGCGTGGGTCGCGACTGAGGGCGGAGCAGGCCCGGTACCGACGCAGGCCCTGTTTGGCAGCCACAATGGCGATGGCGTCAACTACGGACTGGGCAACCGCCTCAAGGCCTTCTGGTACTACCATAATGACCACGACTGGAACACGGGTAAGGAGACATACCAGCTCGCCCACCTGGAGAATGTCGCCGGCGCGGTGGACGACATCGGTGGCACGGTTGACGACACCAGCCACCACCGTCGGCGGCCCTACCCGTTCAACTCCGACGGCTCAGACTCGCCGAACCAGGGCTTTGGGTTCAGGCCGGGTGGTGCCGGGCACGACGCGGACGCAATGGTTAGTGATATCAAGAAGGTTCTCGAGGATAATGGTATAGACCCGACCTGGCCTGGATACAATTCGATAGCATACCTGTTCCCCAGCGGGACGGACGACCCGAGCGAGAACGCGCCGGGGTTGCGCATGAAAGCGCGCTACCGCAAGCCCACGTTCCCGGGGGACCTGCAGTATGTGCTGCTGCCGGAATCGTCTAGTCTATCACTGGCGGCGCACGAGTTCGGTCATGGCCTGTTTGGGTTTGTGGACCTGTACGACCAGGACTTCTACAACAACTACATGACAACGACGCCGCCCGCCCCGCCGCTGAAGGAATGTCTGGGCCTGGGGCCTTACAGCGTGATGACGATGATCAACGGGGGTTCGCGCGTAGATGCCTGGCATAAGATAGGCGGCGCGCTGTTGAATCCTGAAACCTACGATCCGCTTGATCCTCCTGTTCCAGAGCCTGTTGACTGGGTGGACGAGCTAGTGATCACCGAGGACCGCCTGAGCCTTGAGATTCCGCAGATCGAGGGCACCCTGCGCGACCCGGTAATCTTGAGGCTGCCGGCGAGTCCGTATTACATTCTCAAGTTCGAGGACGCGGTAGCGAACGGCTCCGTGGACCCAAACGACCCTGTTGCGGTACGGGCGTGGGCCGATGCGAACTGGAAGGAATACTTCCTGGTTGAGAACCGCTACCAGACAGGTTCGAGCTACTTCGGTGACCCATCGCCGCAGGGCCTGTATATCTACCATGTTGACGACAGAAACATAAGATACGCACCACGCTACGAAAGCAAGTTCCAGGTAGAAGAGCGCGCGCTGTCGGTGGCAATGGTGCAGGCTGACGGGAAGATGGAGTTAGAGAGCTATGAGCAGGGATCGCAACCAGCAACATCAGTGTACTCGCCCGGTGACCCGTTTCCCGGTGAAGACGACGTGCGGTCGTTCTCACAGCTACCGACGTTGCTGGATGCGCTTTCGCCGCAGCGCTGGTCGCCGAAGAGTTGGAGCCACGGTGATGTGATAGACAGCGGGCCGCTGGGCACGGTGGTCATCAAGGCCGGCACGCCGACCGCCGGCACGCCGACCGATAGCTTCACGCGGGTAGTCAACATCAGCGATCCGGGCACGACCATGACGGCGGATGTGTTCGTCAAGCCGCGTGAGATCATCGTCACCAACGTGAGCGGAGATGCCGGCATCGCACCGACGCTGGCGGCCGGTGCTAACCTGACGCAGGGGGACACGCTGCAAGGCATCCTGGCCCTGAAGCTGGCCAACCCGCAGTATGTGCCCGGCAGCGGCGATTTCAGCAAGATGTCCACCGGCGAGGTTGTCGTGAACAGTGTCAAGATACTCGAGTCGGGCACGGCAGAGCAGAACGAGGGCGAAGACCATCCGGCCGTCAAGCGGGCCTATCTGTATGGCGAGACGGGGCTGGCGCCAGGCCTGCAGACCGGCGGAGCCACTGCTGATAGCCGCATCGGCAGCGCGACCTTCGGCAACTACGACCCGTATCTGGATGACAACGTTCCGGACTACGCTGTATTCACCGCGCTGGGCTACCGCGTGCCACCGGGCGAAGAGAAAATCATCTATGTGGTCTATGACATCATTGAAGCTGCGCAGATCATTCCTGAAATTACTGTGGGCGCTGAACTGACCGATTACACCTTCATCATACCGGCTGCCCCGGGCGCGGTGTGCGAACGCATCCGCAACGGCGCTGAATGGGACTTCGGCAGCTATTACTTCCCGATGGTGTCGGCGACCTCGCTGATCATCGAGAAGCCCGACGTGCTGGAAGTGACGCCAAACCCGCCGGACCCGGGTGCCGGCTTTGTGGCACCTGAGTTCATCAGCCAGGGCACTAACAGCGTACCACTGCTGCAGTTGCATATGCACGTCACCACCGACGAGGTCATAGTAAAGAGCATGAAGGTGGAGGCCCCGACCGGTGCGGGCTGGGTTGACGCCACTGACGACATCAACGTAATCCGCCTGCACGTGGACACCAATGGCGACGGGCTGATTGACGCCGGTGAGCAACTGCTTGCGGAGGCGAACTTCTCACTGGTGGGAGGCGTGCCGCAGGCGCTGCTGCAGCTCGATGCCGTGGCCCCGCTTAGCCTGCGCACAATCGCGGCCGGCACTGACCAGTACTGGCTGCTGTCGGTAGATGTGGAGGATAAGGCTCCGGCCGATGACCAGGTGCAGATCAAGCTGTTGACTAAAGATTATATCACTCTGGTCACCAATCCGAGCCACCCGGTGGCTCAGCAGGACAATGTGTCAGCTTTGAATTTCACTGAGGATGGGAACGGTGATGCGCTGCCGGATCCGCCCGGGACGCTGGTTAAGAGCAGTCCGTCAACAATCGTTGACGACCCGCCGGGAGCGCCGCTGAACCTGATGGCAGAGGACACCCCGACTGACCAGGGCGGCTCCATAGACCTGAGCTTCTCCGCCAGCCCGGATGACGGCGTCGGTGCCGGTGATGTAACCGAATACCGGATTTATCGGACTGAGACACAAGGCGATTACACTGGCGTTCCAGCGGTGCTGACGATTCCAGCCACCGGCGATTCCAGCTACAGTTGCCACGACGCAACGGCGTACTCCGCGGATCCGCCTGGGGGTCCTGTGACCGGCGATCCGTACTATTACATCGTAAAGGCCTTCGACGGCAGATCTGAGTCCGGCGAGTCCAACGAAGCGGGCCCCGTGACGCCCGAGGACAACATCGCGCCGGCGCCACCCACCACTGTAACCGTCGTGGACGACCTGGCAGACGGCACCCTTAATGTCTCGTGGGTGGTATCGGTTGACGATCCTGCCGACGGCAGCGGCGCGGACGATGTGACCGAGTATCGCATCTACCGCCGCGAAGCCGACCCGTCTGTGTTCGCACTTGTCGACACCGTTGATGACGGCGTGACCAGCTTCCGCGATACCACGGTCCCCTACGACGTAGATGTTTGGTACGCGGTAAGGGCCTGGGACGACTGGAATGAGAGTGTCGATGCGAATGCTGCCCCCGCCCCCATAAAGTCCACAGACGGGGACCCGCCGATAATCAGCGACCTGCAGCCTGGTGATGGAGATGCGGACGTCGCGCGCACCACCACTATCAGTTTCGTGGTGACGGACACTGGTGCCGGCGTGGACAAGGATGCGATTGATGAGGATAATGTGGAAGTGACGGTTGCGGGTGTCGCCGTGCCCGGCTCTGTGCTGACAGGCGGCGACGAGGCGCGGACAACCGTCGAATTCACACCCGACGCTCCGTTCGACTACGACCAGGTTGTCAGCGTTAGCGCAAAAGACATCCAGGACAAAGCGGCGACTCCGAACAAAGCGGCCACCAAGTCCTGGAGCTTCACCATTGAGGGTGAGCCGGTGTCGACAATCTCCGGCCACGTACTGGATGAAGACGACAAGCCCATTGCCGATACCGAAGTCACCTTGATGGTGCGGGGCCAGGAAGTAATCGGGAAAGTGGGGGCTGACGGTAGTTACACCATCGCCGGCGTGTTCGATGGTACGTATGACGTTCAGGCCCGGGCCGAGCACGGGGGCTGGTACTTTACGCCGGAGGAAATAGAGGTGACAGTCCCGCCCGATCAGACCGACGTCGACTTCACCGGGGAGCCGTTCTATAGTATTGCGGGCCAGGTGGTTGACGACGACGGCGTCGGGAAGTCCGGCGTGCTGATTACTGTGACCGAGCAGGGCGGCGGTGGCGTCGAGAAGTCGCAGGTGACTGATGCAGACGGCAATTTCTCTATTGAAGACCTGCTGGGCGGGACCTATAGGGTCGAGCCGGCCCTGGAGGGCTTCGACTTCATCACTGCCGATGCCGACGGGAACGCGGAGCCGGACGGAGAGACCTACAAGGATGTGACGCTCGGTCCGAACGCCACCGACGTGAATTTCGTGGCTCTGTCCTATGATATTGCGGGCCAGGTAGTTGACGAGGACGGCGTCGGGAAGTCCGGGGTGCTGATTACTGTGAGCGAGCAGTCACAGGTCAGTGCTGCGGAGGAGTCAGAGGTCACTGCTGTCAAGAAGTCACAAGTGACTGATGCGGATGGTAATTTCTGTATTGAAGAGCTGTTGGCCGGTAGCTATAGGGTCGAGCCGGTCCTGGAGGACTTCGACTTCGTCACTGCCGATGCCGACGGGAATCCGGAGCCGGATGGAAAGCCCTACAAGGATGTGACGCTCGGCCCGAACGCCACCGACGTGAATTTCGTGGCCACAGTCAAGCGTCATCGGCTCAGCGGCACTATCCAGACCTCCACCGGCGGCCGCATGGAGAACGTCGCCGTCACCGCTAAGAACACTGATACCGGCGTCTCTACCGAAGTGCTCACCGGCCCCTCCGGGCTGTACTTGTTCGATCTGACGCGGGGCAGCTATGAAGTGACGCCCGCTAGTACCGCTAACATGAAGGTTGATGATGTGGCGGTTGATACTGACTACCAGTTCGAGCCACTGGAGCAGACCGTTGAGCTGCCGCCCGAGCAGACCGATGTGGACTTTGTCGGTATGCCGATCTATGAAGTGGTGCTGGGCGCCGGCTTGAGCCTGGTGGCAGTGCCTATCACTCCCGCGCCGGGAGAGGACTTCAAGGATGCATTCGGTGATGATACTCCGGTGGCGCGCTGGGATGGCGTAAACGGACAGTGGATTTACAGCAAGACGCCCGACGATCCACTTCTGGAGCTTGCGGCCGGCCGCGGCTACTTCGTGAAACCTGAGAATGCCATCACCAGTGGTGTCGCGGGCGTGCCGATCCCGACGGGTGTCGGCTATGACCTGCAAGTGACAAAGAGCTGGACGATGGTCGGCAACCCCTACCCGGCAGCTCTGCCATGGTCCAACGTTAGCGTCCCCTCTGGCGGCGCGGTGAAGGACTACGGCTTCATCTGGGACTACGCTGCGCAGGATTACCGTATCGTCGCGGGCGTAGAGGGCTACGGTATTCTGGATACGGTACCAGAGGGCGCGGGGTTCTGGATGCACGCGACCACGGCAGCCACGGTGCGTGTGGAGCCGCTGACGGGTCTGGCGGCTGTGGAGAGGCCGAGGGTGGCGCTGGCCCTGGGCGAGGGTGACTACGTGATACCGGTGCAAGCTGGAGGCGCAGGGCGTGCGGATACGTGTGCGGCCGCGGGCATAGTGAAGGCAGCGGACAAGTTGCCGGGCGGTGGGCGTTTGATCAATCCGCCGCCGACCGGCTCGCACGTTGACCTGTACTTCATCGGCGCCGGCGGCAGCAAGCTGTGCTACGACCTGCGTGCCAGCGCAGCCGCTACGGAAACCTGGGACTTCGAGGTAGTCACCGATATCGGCGACGTGCCGGTGGCAATATCACTGCCGGATCTGTCTCGCGTGCCGGCCGCTAAGCAAGTCACACTGGTAGATACGGCTACCGGCAAGCACATCTATGCTCGCACCACGCAGCAATATACTTACCAGGCCACCAAGGGCCAGGCGCGGCGCTTCAAGCTCGAAATCGGCCCGCGCACCGTGGGCAGCCTGGTGATATCGGCGGCGTCGTCCGCGTCCAGGGGCGGCCCGGTGGCACTGACCTACACGCTGTCGCAGCGGGCCAATGTCAGCATCACCGTGATGAACATGAGCGGCCGTCGGATCAAGTTCCTGGTCGCTGACAAGCCGGCCACCAGCGGGGTAAATACTGAGCTGTGGGATCTGACCAGCGCACGCGGTACCATAGTGCCGGCCGGCAGGTACCTCATCACCATCGTGGCGACGACCGACACCGGCCAGCAGACCCGCGCGCTAGTGTCCGTGCAGGTGAACAGATAGCCGCCCACTCGGGGACCGAGTGAGCGAGCAGTTGCTTGTGCAAACCAGCCCGGCGAGGGTATGACTCTTGGTGACTTGCGGGTAGAGGTGCGCCCGTGGTCGGTTAGCAGCCGCACCATCTCGACCGCAACAACCGTTCAGCAGAGCGGCAGCGCCATAATTACGTACAGCGTGAGGAGTGACCAGAGTATGAGCAGGCACATAAAATGGCACCTGATCATGATAATCGGCATTGCGGCACTCATTGTCACGGGGCTGCCCGGTTGTGGCGGCGGAGGCGACCAAGTGGCCGACACAGGCAGCGTAGCGGGGGTCATTCAGTACTACCGAGACGGAACGGCGCTGGAGAGTATCAAGGTGACCGTCGGCGGGAAGAGCGCATACAGTGACAGTAATGGCAATTTCACGATCACCGGCATCGCGCCCGGCAGCGACCAGGCGGTGACTATCACTCCGCCGGACTGGCTGGAGATGCCCCCCGCCGACCCAATGCTGGTGGACGTGACTGCCGACCAGACCACCACGCTGAGTGAAACAATAGTGCTCGTCGATGCTTACGAGCTACCAGAGCCGTGGACGGAGTCGGAGAGCTGAGCGACCGGCCGATTGCCTGTTGAGAGCACATAACACAGACGCCGTCCGTGGTTGCTGACCGGGCGGCGTCTTTGAGTGAAGGAAGCAGCAGTGGGAGCCAAATCGCACTTCTGGATTTTGATTGCAGGCTTTGTGTTGGTCGCCGGCGGCGCTGCAGGTGACGACTGGCCGATGCTGCGCGGCGACATCCACCGCAGCGGCACGGCGGGGACCGTGTCGGCCGCCAGTCTGGAGGTGGCGTGGGCGGCAGAGCTGGGCAGTAGTGTCGACTCCTCGCCGGCGGTAGTTGATGGCAAGATCTTCGTGGGCACTGCCGATGGCGCGGTGTTCTGTCTTGACGAGGCGGACGGCGCGGTCATCTGGGAGGCGCAAACTGACGGCTGTGTGGTATCATCGCCGGCTGTGCATGACGGGACCGTGTATGTCGGGTCGGTTGACCGCTGCCTGTATGCCTTTGATGCCCAAAGCGGCAATATGCTGTGGCGGGTGCGCACGTGGCGGCCGGTAGTGGCCTCCCCACTGGTATTCGCGGGCCGCGTGTATTTCGGCTCGATGGATGGCAGCTTTAAGTGCGTGGAGGCCGGTACAGGCAAGCCGGTTTGGGAGCAGCAGGGCGGTCCGGTCAGCGGGGCCGCAGCGGCGGATGAGGCCGGCGTAGTCTATTATGGCGACGAGGATGGCAACTTCCGGGCTCGCGACGCAGCTACCGGCACCAAGATATGGACGGCAAAGGTGACAGGCGGCGTAGTAACAGCGCCACTGGTGACCGACACCGCCGTGGTGGTCGGCGTGATGTCGCCGACGGCGTTGCGCGCGCCGAAGATCAAGTACCTGCTTGCCTTCGACAAATCCAGCGGCAGAGAGCTTTGGGCCAAGACCGGGCAATCATCGGTACTGCACACGGCTGCCGCTGACGATGACACCCTGTATTACGCAACGGTAAGCGGCTACACGTCAGCGACAGCGCTGTTCGCCGTCCGGCTCAGCGATGGCAAAGAGCTATGGAAGGTCAGCCTAGGCGGCGTCGCTGATAGCTCACCGGCTCTGTCCGGGCGCTATCTGCTCTTTGGCAATCACGACTCGAGGTTCCACGTTGTGGACAAGAGCAATGGCCGCAACGTGCGCAGCATCAACATCGGGGCCAAGCTCTATTCATCGCCGGCGGTTGTTGACGGGCGGGTGTATTTCGGAGCAGCCGACGGCAAGCTGTACTGCCTTAAGTAAGGGACTTGAGCGCGGGCCGGCCTCCCATCGGACGACTGTATCGTCCGATGCTCGACGCGGCCCCTCCGAACGACTCGACGACAACGGTGTCGGGCTGCCCTTCGACAAGCTCCCTTCGCCCCTTCGACAGGCTCAGGACTTTCAGCAGGCTCAGGGCGCACACGGCAGGGCCTACGGGAAGCCTGCCCCACGCCCGAGGCGT
>JALGTY010000178.1 GCA_029821145.1 Candidatus Zipacnadia bacterium | reverse complement strand
CGGCCGGCGTCCGGTACACGGATCATCGAAGCACTGGGGCCCCGACAGCTCAAGAGCGGGGAACTGATCGTTTATACCTCTGCCGACAGCGTCCTGCAAATAGCCGCCCACGAGCAGGTTGTCCCAGTGGAAGAGCTTTATGAATGTTGCCGGATAGCGCAGCAGCTTTGCGCCGGAGAGCACGCCGTGGCGCGGGTGATCGCCAGGCCGTTCACGGGAGAGCCGGGCAGCTTTGTGCGCACAGAGCGGCGACGCGATTTTCCGCTCCCGCCGCCGGAGCCGCTGCTATTGGATCTACTGGCGGCTGCAGGCATTCGTATCTGCGCGGTGGGCAAGATCGGCGAGATCTACAGTGGGCGCGGATTCGCCGAGCAACTACATACTGCGGATAACGCCGCCGGGATGCGGGTCATTGACGAGCTAGGCGAAGCCTCCGGATTTGATCTGGTATTTGCCAATCTGGTGGACTTCGACATGCTCTACGGGCACCGCAACAATGTTGCAGGCTACGCGGGCGCCCTGGCCGAATTTGATGCGTGGCTGGGCGGCTTTATCACCCAGATGGCCGAAGATGAAGCACTCGTCATCACCGCCGACCACGGTTGTGATCCGGCTACGCCGAGTACCGATCACTCGCGGGAGTATGTGCCATTGATTATCTACGGCGAGCGCATTCAGCCGGCCAATCTAGGCACCATTGAGGGGCTGAGTTTTGTGGGCGGTGCTGTCTGCGGCTTGCTGGGTGTGTGGGCGGTGCTGTCTGCGGCTTGCTGGGTGTGGATGCCGGCGAGCAGAGCGTGGATGTCCGCGTACTACTTCGAGACAACATCGGGGGAGGAAACGGGCAATGATTGATGACCCAGGTGCATGGGGCCGGCTCGTGGCAGTGGCGATACCCGCAGGCGCGCTGATCAGTCTGATGATCTATATCAAGTCCGTGGCCGCCGGCCAGTCGGCCAAACAGATATGTGGTGTGCTGGCGGCGCTTTGGGCGGCACTGCTCGGCACGGTCGGTGTAATGATTGTGCACCACAATATGGTCGGCGGGCCATTGATCGAGCTGGATACAGCCCGACTGAGCGTTCGAACGGGCAATCTGGGCGCCTTCGGGCTGACGGCACTGCTGGTGTCACTGATTGTCGTTGTTGGTCTCTGGGCGCTGGTGATCTGGCAGATAAGGCGAATTCCGTCGCCCAATCAGGAACCTGAGCGGCCAGAAGCAGGACAGGAAGATTGCGATAATGCTGTTGACTAGTGTCATACTGTGGGCCATACTGCTGCTGGCAGGGGCGTTTCTGTATTACGCCCGCTATGTCGAGCCAAACCGTCTGGAAACCGAACAGGTGCACGTCCGGATCAGCAGGCTGCCGGCGGAGCTAGCGGGCCTGAAGATAGCCCACCTGTCCGACTTGCACCTGCGCAACAGCCGGCAGGCGATGACCATCGGCCGGCAGGCGGTGGCCGACATCATGGCCCATGAGCCAGACATTGTCTTGCTCACCGGAGACCTCGGGCACCGCTCGTGGTACGCTGGCCTGGCCGGCGAGGTGCTCGAGCCGCTTTCCGCCGAGTACGGCGTCTATGCAGTACTGGGCAATCACGACCTCGATCACTCGGCGGAGGTGTGGGTATTCTGGGACACGTGCAAGCGCTCAGTCGTACCGGAGTGGGCCACCGCGATGAATGCCATTGGTGTGGACCTGCTGCTTAACGAACATCGCCGTGTACAAGTGCAGGACAAGCTGGTCGTAATCGTGGGCGTGGGGGACCCTTCCTGCGGCTACGACGACCTGGCAAAGGCGCTGGCTGATGCGCCCCGTGGCGACTTCAATATTCTGCTGTCACACAGCCCCGACATCTTTGACGAACCGGGTGTGGAATGGGCTGATCTGATACTGTGTGGCCACACGCACGGGGGGCAGTTGCAGCTTCCGCGCATAGGCACGCCGTGGGCACCGGTGTGGCGTCGGCGCGACCGGGCATCGGGGCTAATGCGGATTGGGGAACACACCGTCGGTTACGTCAGCCGAGGGGCCGGTGCAGGAACCGGGGCCAGGCTCAACTGCCCGCCGGAAGTGGCCATACTTACGCTGTCTGACGGCTACGCCGAGAATCTGAAGGTGGTAAAGTAGAGCAAAACACCGGCAGTATGACTGCCAGGCGGAGCCTTGGACCACACCTGCGCTAATCGCTGTTTGAGAGAGGCTACATTTCATTGAGTGTAATGGACACGTTCAACAACGTGCTCGTCAGGCTTAGGCTCAGAAAGCTCAAGCCTCAGCTCACTCGCGAGCAGGCCATGGGAGCTCGGCCCGTGCGCAATCCGTCGCTGAAGTGGAAGGTCAACGATGAAGAGAGTGTCGTAGTGGTCTTGCCGCGGCGCGGTGACCTGTCAGGAAAGGCCCTGGGATGGCTGTTCATGGTGCCTGAGCAAAAGCCCGTCGAGTTAGATGAGTTGGGCTCCCTCGTGTGGCACCACTGCGACGGCAAGAATACGGTAGCCGAAATAGTCGAGGTGCTGGCCTCAAGGTACAAGCTCAGCCGCCACGAGGTGGAGCTAACGCTGACGGAATACCTGCGCATGCTCGGCAAACGTGGTATGGTCGGTTTCATGGTTGACAAGAAAGTGGCGGAGGAGGCCGGAGTGGCAGGTCAGGATGTCATCGGGCTGGAAGAGGTGGCTACCACCGCGCAGGAGCTCGCAGCAGCGCAGCAGCAGGCGGAGGAGGAAGCGGCTGAGACCAAGCGCATACTCGAGGAGATGGAGCAGTCCAACGCCGAAGTTGAGCAGGATGAGGAGCCGGATGACGCCGAGACTGGCCCCGAAGCACACCACGATCTCGATGGTGAGCGGTGAACCGCGATGCTGAAAAACATCCTGGTAGGCTATGATGATTCGCGCAGTGCCCGGGCCGCTCTGCAGCAGGCGCTGGATATCGCGGAGGCAGCCCCGGCATGGATTCACCTGGTTCATGCGGAGGAGGCTGTTGGCGCCGACGCCGAGCTATTGCTGCTCTCTGAGCCCGGCCCAGTGGAAGCCGCCCTCGCAGCGGCGGAGGCAGGTATCGAGACCGAACCTGATGCCCCGCCGGATACCGAGCAGGCGTTGGACGCAGCCGTGGAGGTATGCCACAATGCCAACGTGCCTTGTACCTCGCGTCAGGTATTCGGCAGAGCTGGTGAGAAGCTGGCTCAAATGTCGCGGCTGTACAACTTGCTTGTGGTCGGCGAGAGCAGTGAGCCCAAACGCGGTCAGCGCCACCATATCGGCAGCAATCTGAGGCACCTGCTGCGCCACTGCCCGATCCCGCTGATGGTATGCGCACACAACTACCACGCGCTGGATGCCGCGATGCTGATTTACCGCGACGATGCAGCCGGCGGGCGAGCCCTGAGCCTGGCCGGCGAGCTGTGCTCGACGCTCAACATCCCCCTGAAAATCGCTGTGGTGGAAATGGCCTCGGAGCACCAGGACCGAATAGCTGCTGAACTGAAGAATGCTCTGAAGGCCTTTCACGTGGAGTCTGAGCTGCAGGCGCTCGACCGCAGTGGGGCGGAAGTGGTTCCTCTGGCAACTGTGGAATGGGCAGCCAGGTGCGTGATAATGTCCTATGCGCCTGCTATATGGCCGTGGGCGCCTAGCGCGGTAAGAACGGCGATGGGCACGCCGAACCTCGTCAGGTTTATTGTCCCCTGAGCAGTCCGGCCGGGTGAGAGGGCAAACCCCGCATCTATCCCGCTGATGGCGCAGTGGCGATGATAGTGTAGATTATGATCGCGATCATCACACACCCCACCAGCGCCTTCATTAGCCCGGCACCCATCCGTCCCAGGAAAGCACCCCATCCAGCACGCAGGGCCTCGTTGTGATTTCTGCCGCTGTGCTTTTCGTAGTAGTACGCCGACAGAAAGCCCCCGGCTACGCCGCCGACCAACGGTGGCAGTATAACCCCGACCACGAAGCCAATCGGCCCGCCGGCGAGCCCGAGAAGCGCCAAAATGGGGGAGAGCACTGCGCCGCCCAGAATTGCCCCGACGATCGTCCCCACCACCACGACGCCGCTGGTCTTGTTGCTACCGCCGCCTGCCTTGGCACCCAGCGCAGCGATAACACTGTCGCTGCTTTCAGCGATAACGGTCATGATCCCCAGGATCAGCAGCACCCACCACGGCAGCCGCTCCCATCCGGTGATCGCCGAATACACAACGGCATCAATCAAGATCAGCGTAGTGCCGGGCAGCCCCATGAGGGCGGCAAGGGCTCCGGCAATAAGCACCAGAGCAAACAGTATGTAACCCAGGATTACCAGGATCGTTATCAGCATGTAATCATTCGAACGACCTCGGGCTGGAAGCTGGAAATGCTGTCGCATTCCCACCTGAGCTTTCTGCTATGCAGAAAGCTCAGGCCGAGCCACGCGTTTGTGAATAATCCGGGTTGGGGCTATCCTGTGTCTTTCAGTGTGCCTGCTGCGGCGAGATAGACGACTGTCTCTGCGGTGCCATCGAGGCCCAGCAGGTGGTTGACCTCGTCATCGAAGAAGGCGCCGACATTGACACTGCCGAGGCCCAGCGCTGCGGCTGCCAGTTGTAGATGCGCGCCGAGGTGGCCTGCATCGAGGTAGATGTACCGGTAGGCGCGGTCGGCATACTTTTCGGCACAACGGGCCACCACCGCACCCCAGGCAAATACGACTCCGGCAGCGGCGCAGAAGCGCTGGTCGAAACATGCCTGGGCTATGTCGAGCGAGAAGTCGCCCTCAGCCAGCATCGCCAGGCGGCCTTCCAGCACCTCGTAGTGGTAAATGCCGGCAGGGCAGTCGGTGACATTGGAAACCAACAGGTACGTTTCGTTCGGATAAAGCGCTCCGGCAGACGCGGCGGCGCGGAAAGCGTGCTCAGATTCCTGCAGTGTGACGCCGGTGACTGCCCAGACCAATTGCGCAAGCTGCGGCAGGCTAATGGGATCATCTGCGAAGCGGCGGTGCGAGCGGCGGCCGGCAATTGTTTGCCACAGGCCCGGATCATCCTGCTGCGGCTGAGGCAGCTCCACATAGCGCAGCGGGTTCTCGTACTTCTTGTACGGTGGCACTTGTGCCCAACCCGGTGACGAAGGCATCTGGTGACGATGGTATTTGGTGCTGTCTTGATATCTGGGGCCGATGCCCGGGTCCGTGGACATGATATCACCCCTCTGAAAACAAACACACTCAATTGCACTGATTCCTTCGCGCCTGTGCCCGGTTTACCTGCTCAGAGCCTCGAACTCTCTGGTGCCGACGGCCAGTCAGTGACTAGCCATAACAAAATGGGGCCCGCCGTAGTGGCAGGCCCCCGGTGTCGAGTTTGTCGAGGCAGTTAGTCACATTGGCTGTAACCGCACGCGTGACAGGTGACACAGCCGGCTTCGTAGGTGAGGTTGCCCCCGCATTCAGGGCAAGCGCCGAGATGATTGACGGTGTTGTCTTCGAATTCGATTGATAATTGTGTGCCACTATCGCTCATGGCCCGTTCCAGGCCCTTGGCGAAGGCGTCGGCGCATGAGAGTATCCTGCCGCCGCCGCGCTCCCACGCCGGCATGTGACAACTGATTCCCTTGAGCTGTTTGACGAGGTGTTCCGGAGAGATCCCTGAACGCAGCGCCAGCGACATGAGCCGCGCCAGCGCCTCCGTCTGCGACGACGCACAGCCGCCGGCCTTGCCCATGTTGCCGAAGACCTCGAAGGGGCCGCGCTCGTCGCTGTTGACGGTGATATATAGCTTGCCGCAGCCGGTGGGTAGAGCGCGGGTCACCCCAATGACGGTCTCCGGCCGGGGTTGCGGCTCAAGCGGGATACCGATGTGCTGGGCCTCGTACGTCTTGGCGGTGGTAAGCACCTGCTCCTCGCGGCTGCCATCGCGGTACATGGTGACGCCCTTGCAGCCCAGTTCATAGGCCAACTGGTAAACATGGTCCACATCTTCGACGGTAGCATCATTGGCGAAGTTGACGGTTTTCGACACCGCATTATCGGTGTACTTCTGGAAGGCGGCCTGGATGCGGATATGCCACTCCGGCGCCACTTCATGCGCGGTCACGAAGAGCCGTTTGATGTCTTGCGGAACGCCTTCCACCTCGGCCAGCGAGCCCTTGGCTACGACCTCCTGAATCATCTCCGGCGAATAGAATCCCCGGTCCTTGGCGATCTGCTCGAACAGCGGACTGACCTCCGCCAACTGCGTGCCGTCCATGACGTTGCGATTGAATGCGACGGCAAACAACGGCTCTATGCCGCTGGAGGTCCCGGCAATGATAGAGATGGTGCCGGTCGGGGCGATGGTGGTAATGGTGGCGTTGCGCAGCTTGAGGCTGTCGCCGTCGGCATTGTAAGTGCTTTGCTCCCAATTGGGAAAAGTGCCACGCTGTTCTGCCAGTTGCTCGGAAGCCTTGCGCCCCTCGTTGAGGATAAATGACATGATCTGTTCAGCCGCCCCCACGGCTTCCTCGGAGTCGTACATAATACCCAGCTTGATGAGGGTATCAGTGAACCCCATGATACCGAGGCCGATCTTGCGATTGCTCTTCGTCATCTCCTCGATGTCTGGTATAGGAAAGCGATTCATGTCAATGACGTTGTCGAGGAAGTGAACTGCGGTATGGACGATGTCGGCAAGCATGTCCCAGTCAATGCTGCCCTTTGTGAGTTCGCCCTTGACGACCTTGGAGAGGTTGATCGAGCCCAGATTACACGACTCGTAGGGGAGAAGGGGCTGCTCGCCGCACGGATTAGTGCTCTCGATCTCGCCGATTTGCGGTGTCGGATTATCGGCATTGAGCCGGTCGAGGAAGATGATTCCGGGGTCGCCGCCCTCCCAGGCCAGTTGCACCATCCGGTCAAAGACCTCTCGTGCGTTGAGTTTGCCGGTGACCTCGTTGTTGCGCGGGTTGATAAGTTCGTAATCACGTCCCTCGTCAGCCGCTTTCATGAAGTCTTCGGTGGCGGCGACGGATATGTTGAAATTGGTGAGTCTGGACTTGTCCTGCTTGGCCTCGATGAAATCCATGATGTCAGGGTGGTCAACGCGGAGGATGGCCATATTGGCCCCCCGCCTGGTGCCGCCCTGCTTGATGGCCTCGGTGGCAGCGTCGAAGACGCTCATGAATGAAACCGGCCCGCTGGAGACGCCCTTTGTGGAGCTGACTATATCATCCTTGGGCCGCAGGCGCGAGAAAGCAAAGCCGGTGCCGCCCCCACTCTTGTGAATCATGGCCGTGTTCTTTACCGCTTCAAAGATACTGTCCATGGAGTCGTCAACAGGTAGCACAAAGCAGGCTGAAAGCTGCTGGAATTCCCGCCCGGCATTCATCAGTGTGGGGCTGTTGGGGAGGAAGTACAGACTCGCCATCAGGTCGTAGAACTTATCCTCCCACTGCCTGACGGTTGCTTCGTCGGCGCCATAGAGTGCTTCGGCGGAGGCGATATTCTCGGCGACTCTGGCGAATAAATCAGCCGGGCTCTCAATGGCCCGGCCTTGGTCATCTTTCTTGAGGTATCTGCGCTCCAGTACGGCAATTGAATTGTCGGCGAGGTTGACTTCAGCGCGACCAGCAACAGTCATTATTGCCCACTCCCAGAATGGCTCGCCCGGCTTGTGTCTGTTTCTGCGTGTGGCTCACAAGAGCCAGCTTGCGCTGGCCCTCGAGTCATAGCTTATACAAGTTTCGGCCAATCAACTTGCATGAGCCTACACTATAGGACTTCGAGATGCAGGAGTCAAGAACCTTTTTTCCACCTCCGTTTGCCACTTCCTGCTTATAGAATCCATGTAAAAAGCACCCTCCCCGGGCCGAACTGCGCAACAGAGGGCGCGATTTCAGACTACGCAAATTGAGTGCACTAGAGCCTAGTCGGCGTTCTCGGCCATATCTGCGGCGTGTCTGACCACCTTTGCCACCGCGCTGACTGCCGAGCCTTCATCCGGAACCACTATCTTGACGCCCTGCGCCGAACGACCCGTGCGCCTGATGTTTCCCACCGGCACGCGAATCAGCACGCCCTCGGACGTGATGCACATGATCTCGTCGTCATCATCAACCACCTGCACCCCGACGACCGGGCCGTTCTTCTTGGTCACCTTCAGCGTCGTAACGCCCTGCGTGTAGCGGCCCTGGGTACGATACTCCTTCAGGGGCGTGCGCTTACCCAGTCCTTTTTCTGACCCCGTGAGCAAGTCGCGGTCATCGTCGGCGTCAACGACAACCGTGGCGACGATTTCATCGCCCTTGACCAGCTTGATGGCCTTGACTCCGGCGGCACTGCGGCTCATGGGCCGCACATCTGACTCAGAGAAGCGCAGCGCCTTGCCGAGCCTGGTGGCCAGTATGATGTCTTTGGAGCCATCGGTCCACATGACCCATTTGAGGTGATCGCCTTTGTTGATATTGATGGCGATGAGGCCCTTGCTGTGCAGGTGCGTGTCGTATTCTTCCAGTGCGGTCTTCTTGATCATCCCCTGCTGAGTGACCATGACCAGGAACCCGCCCTGCTCATAGCCCTTGACCGCCTGCCATGCGGTGATGTTCTCATCCGGCGCAATCGGCACGATGTTGACGATGGGGGTACCGCGAGCGGTACGGCTGGCCAGCGGCACCTGGTAGGCCTTGGTGCGATATACCCTTCCCTGATCGGTGAAGAACAGCAGCAGGTGGTGGGTGGTGGCCACAAACAGGTCCTGGACGCTATCTTCCTCTTTCTTCGACAGCGCCACGATGCCTCGGCCGCCACGGCGCTGCAGCCGGTAAGTGTCCAGCGGCATCCGCTTGATGTAGCCGTCGCGGGTGATGGTGATGGCCATATCCTCCTGCGCGATGAGGTCCGCCATCTCGATCTCGTCAGCCTCTGAGGGCATGATGCGCGTGCGCCGCTCGTCACCGTGCTCGCGCTTGATGCGCCGCAGCTCGGAGATAACCACCTTCGCCTTCTCTTCTTCGCTGCCGAGAATCTGTTGGTAGCTGGCGATCTCCTCTTCGAGTTGGCCCTGTTCCTTTTCCAGGTCAATGCGCGACAGCCTGGTCAACTGCCCCAACTGCATGGCCAGGATGCTTTCGGCCTGTCTTTCGGTGAAGTCGAACTCATCCATCAGGCCCTTGCGCGCTGCTGAGCGGTTGTCGCTGGCGCGGATCAGGGCGATGATATCGTCCAGAACGTTCAGCGCCTTGAGCAGGCCTGCGACGATGTGCAGCCGCGCTTGTGCCTTGTCCAGCAGAAACTGGGTGCGCCGAGTGATGACCACGATCCGGTGGTCCAGGAAGTGCTGCATCAGTTCCCTGACATTGCACAGCCGGGGCACCAGCCTGTTGCCGTCAGGCACCAGTACCATGGTGTTGACATTGAAGGCGCTGCGCATATCGGTGCGCTTGTAAAGCTGGTTGAGCACCACGTTGGGGTTCGCTGTCTGCTTCAGCTCGATGACCACGCGCATGCCCTTCCGGTCGCTCTCATCGCGCAGGTCGGATATGCCATCAATCTTGCGCGTTTCATGGAGCTTGGCGACTTGCTGCAACAGGCCCGCCTTGCTGACCTGGTAAGGTAACTCCGTGACCAGGATGGCGTTGCGGTTGCGGTCAAGCGGCTCGATAACCGCCTTCGCCTGCATGACCACGCGCCCGTGACCGGTCTCGTAGTAGTCCTTTATGCCCTGCTGTCCGAGGACGTAACCGGCGGAGGGGAAATCCGGCCCGGGCATGATCTTCATCAGCTGCTTAGTTGACAGGTCCGGGTCATTGAGCAATGCGATGAGTGCGTCACACAGCTCCGTCACATTGTGGGGCGGAATCTCAGTGGCGTAGGCAACAGCAATACCCGCTGCACCGTTAGCCAGCAGATTGGGAAACATTGCCGGCAGTACGGTGGCCTCTTCGATGCGTTCATCAAAGTTGGGCTGCCAGTCCACGGTGTCCTTGTCCAGGTCCTCGAGTATGGCCAGGGCGACCGGTGACAGCCGCGCCTCGGTATAACGCGGGGCACCGGCCGGGTCACCGTCAACTGAGCCGAAGTTGCCCTGCGGGTCAACCTGCGGGTAGCGGGCATTGAAATCCTGCCCCATTCGCACCAGCGTGTCATAGATGGACTGGTCGCCGTGCGGGTGATACGTCTTCATCGTTTCCCCAACGATGCTGGCGCACTTGACATGAGCCCGGTCGGGATAAAGCCGCTCATCATTCATCGCTTGCAGGATGCGCCGCTGCGAGGGTTTCAGCCCATCGCGCACATCGGGTAAGGCGCGTGCCGTTATCACGCTGAGCGCAAATCGGCCATAGGAGTCGCGCATTTCATCCTGCAGAGGTATCTGCTGAACTTGTCCGATCGAGTTGCTATCAACTTTGTCTGGCATCAAATCGCTCCTAATTCAATTCTGCGAATTGGACAATTTCACATACTGTGTCACTTGCCGGAAGAGTGCATGAGGACAAAGCGCCGCAAATGAGCACATGTAGTCCCATTCGGGCATTCCACTGTCGGTTTGACAGCCCTGGCTCAAGCCCACAGGTCCAGGTCGTGAGCCACCTTGGCGTGTTCGACGAGGAAAGTCCGGCGCCGCAGCACATCATCGCCCAGAAGCGTGCTGATGACCTTGTCGGCCTCCTCGGCGTGCTCCACCGTAACCTGCCGCAGCACCCGGTTCTCCGGGTCCATTGTGGTCTCGGCCAGGTCGTTGGCGTCCATTTCCGACAGGCCCTTGAAGCGGTTAACTATCACCTCGCGGTTGCCCAGGCTCTTCTGCACCTCGCCCAGTTCGTCTTCGTCAAGCGCGTAGTAGGTCTCGCCTTTGGCTTTGATGCGGAACAGCGGTGGCTGGGCCACATAGACGTAGCCCTTGTGCAGCAGCGGCTCCATGTAACGGAAGAAGAAGGTCAGCAGCAGGGCGCTGATGTGGGAGCCGTCAATATCAGCGTC
Organism: Candidatus Zipacnadia bacterium; assembly: GCA_029821145.1. Taxonomy (GTDB): domain Bacteria; phylum Armatimonadota; class Zipacnadia; order Zipacnadales; family UBA11051; genus UBA11051. The sequence continues at coordinate 168 of JALGTY010000178.1, read as the reverse complement.
GGCCATGATGATGATGCGGTGATAGCGGAGCTTGTCGAGGTCGAACTTGCTGGTGGCTTCCTCGTCACTGTTCTCGCCGTTTTCGCCGTTGGGGGCAATGCCGGCGCCGAGGGCAGTGATAAGGGCCATGATTTCCTCGTTGTCCAGGACCTTGTCCAGGCGCGACTT
>JALGTY010000177.1 GCA_029821145.1 Candidatus Zipacnadia bacterium | reverse complement strand
GGGTGACTGTTCAGGAGGCAACGACTGATGAAGAACGTGCTGTTCTCGATTCTCAGGGCGAGCGTGGCAGCCGCATTGTTTGCCGGAGGCATTAGTGCGCACGCACAGGAGCCCCTGCGACAGGATGAGTTCTTCCCCATTGTCCTGTACAACCATTGGTACAAGACGACCCCAGAGCGAATGCTTGAGGTGATAGACAACGCCCACGAGCGCGGATGGAACACCGTAAATGTGGTCGGCGGGAGCGCGGAGGTCAAAGCAATACAGGCGCACGCGCAGGAAAAGGGCATGGCTATCTCCGCCTTCTGCGGATCTCTGACCAGGCTCACAGCCAGCAAGGTGCCCGACTTGTGTGTCAACTCTGCGCAATACGAAGCGGACCTGCACAAATTTCTCGAGCCCAAGCGGGCCGAGTACGAAAGCCTCCCGCGTTTCTGGGTCGGAGATATACAAGACGAGACGTGCGTCGTCACCAAGAATGTCTGTCGCTGCGAAGACTGCCAGCGCGAGTTCAAGGCAAGGTATGGTGTCGAGTTGCCTGAGAAAATGCCGCCAATATCTGAGCTGGACCTGCGGAAACAGTACATGGAGTTCTATGACGACTACTGGGTCAAAGTCTGGAATATGACCTGCGATTACATGAAAGCCAACAACCCCGATCTGCTCATCGGGAATACCTACACAGAGAATAATTGCCTGGGTCGGCATATGGATCTCGTCTTTGGCGACCTGCTGAAGTGGGCGGAGCCTCTTGACTGGCTGGCAGCCGACATCTATCCGTACTACGCCGGCAGACATGAGAATGATCTGGAGGCAATCGAATGGGCCATGAAAAGGTCCCGGCTGCTGCTGGCCTTCTTGCGCTGCGCAGCTCAGAACTACGACATCCCGTTCGCCTGGTGGGTAGGCTGTACATCCTCGCCGGAAGACACGCCAAAAGCGATCCGCCACATGAGCTATACCGCCATCGGCCAGGGGGCGCAGGGCCTCGTCGGCTGGGGCGCTTACTTCCCCGAGAACCAGGGAGGGATGCTGGAGTATAATCCGGAACTGTGGGAAGATGCGGGCCGGACCTTCCGTGACATCGGCAAGATCGGCCCGCTGCTCAGGCGTCTAAAGAAGACCTCGAGAATCGCACTGCTGGCCTCGGAGACCGAGGGCCTTTTCGCCACGCCGCAACAGTACGTTGGCCCCTTCTACTATGACCTTTGCCCTGCCTATGATGCCTTGTTGAAGGCGTTCGGCAATGCCGACCTGATTTACGAGCGCCAGATCGCAGCCGGCCAGCTACCTCACTATGATGCGCTGGTAATGGCCAATGTGAGGCACATCTCCGCCGCTGCCGCCAAAGGCATCGAGGAATTCGTCAGCGCCGGCGGAGTGCTCATAAGCGATACGGTGCCGGAACTCAATGAGGACAACAAGCGGTCAGACACGCTGGCGAAGGTGCTCGGACACACCGAGTATGGAAAGAGCCGTCGGCTTAGGCGTAGCGCTCCGGACGCATTCCCCTCGGTCTTTACGTCCGAGTACGGCAAGGGCAAGACCGTGCTGTGCCGTTTCAGGATCGGCAGCTTCTATAAAGTGCCTGCGCTCTGGGAGTTGCTCAGATCCTCGCTTCAGGATGCGGGGGTCCATCCACTTGCGGTGTCTTCAAATCCGGACATCGAGTCAAACTATCTCGTCGGGGAAGACTGCTTTGTCATCATTCCGGTCAACCGCAGCCGCGAAGATGGGAAGACACAGATCACATGCTACAAGCCCCGCTTCGCACCCAGGCATGTGCGCGATCTCATCAGTGGCAAAGAGCTGAAGTTCACCTGGACCAAGCAGAACGGACAAAGAGCACTGTCTTTTGCGGTGGACGTAGAAGGCATATCGGGGCGCGTCATCGGCGTCTATCCATAGCGCCCCTTTGGTGGCAGAGTAGGAGGCCACAGCAGCGGCAAAGAATACTACAATTGGCAGGCATGGTTCTGAGGACTTCTGCTTCAAGGCGGTTGACGTAGCTTGAGATTACTTATTCTTGGCTTAGCGGGAGCAGATACGCTCTGCCGGAGCCTGGCTCCCATAGGTTATGATGTGACCGGCTTCTTTGCCCGTTATGTCAACCTCGGTGATTTTGGCAAAGGGCAGGCGCGGGCCGATTTCGATGAGCCCTACCGGCTGCGGTCTGGGCGCGTGTGGCCCGTCTGGCCGTATCCGTACAGCCGCTGGGTCGCAGGTCTGGCAAAGACCATACGTCAGTCCGATCCGCAGGTTGCGCTTTATGTGGGCGAACCGTCTGAGTTGGCAGCCGCTCAATCGTTACTGATGGTGCGCAAGCTGGCGCCACAGGCCAGGCTCGGCGTATCCGTCTTCGAGAATATCGAACGCCACTGGCGTGGGAAGCTCAAATGGCTGCGGGGACGAGCCGAAACCGCTGTCCTGGGACAACTCGACTTCGGCACCTGTGCATCGGAGGGCGCGGTCGAAAGGCTGGTCTCGTTGGGTGTGCCTGCAGAGCGGTGCCGCGTCGTCTATCCCCAGATCAATACCAATATCTTCAGGCCTGTGGACGCGACGGAGGTTCGGATAAAGCACGGCCTGCAGGACAGCATGGTCGTGGGCTTCGCAGGCCGTATCGTCTGGGAAAAAGGGCTTGACCTGCTGGTGGCAGCTATTGCAGGACTGCCGGAGCACTATAGACTTCTGTTGGTCGGAAGCGGCCGCTACCTAAATAGCCTGCAAGCGCAGATTGAGACGCTTGGAATCGCCGGACGTGTGGTGCATATAGATTTCGTTCCGCTCGAACAAGTGCCGACGTATCTGTGCGCTATGGACATGCTGGTGCTGCCCTCTCGCAGCATCCCCACATGGCAGGAGCAATACGGCAGGATCTTGCCCCAGGCAATGCTTTGCAAGGTGCCGGTGATCGGCTCCGACTCCGGAGCCATTCCGGAGGTCATCAGCGAGGCCGGCCTTGTTTTCCGCCAGGAGGATGTGGGGAGCTTGCGTGAGGCCATCAACCGCCTTGGCGATGATGAGGCGCTGCGTCTGTCAATGGCCCAGGCCGGGCTTGAGCGCGCACAGCGGACCTTTGTCAATACGTACGGCACACAAATGGCCGAGTGGCTGGCACAGGCGGCGAGCATGCCTCTGCGCGTAGCATCTGCACACTAGCTCACACCGTAGTTTGATATTCCGTTGTCTTGCGGGAATCTACGATGGATATATCGGTAGTCATCGTTAGCTGGAACACCAAAGATGACCTGCGGGCTGCAATTGAATCGTGCTACCAGCATAGTGACGAGCTGCAGATTGAGGTTATCGTAGTTGACAACGGATCCAGCGACGGCAGCGTCAAGATGGTCAATGGTACATTTCCCAGGGCACAGGTAATCGCCAACGGTGAGAACGTCGGGTACACGGCGGCCTGCAACCAGGGTATGGCAGCGGCATCAGCGAGGTACTATCTGATGCTCAACAGCGATGCGCAGTTGACCGAGGGATGCCTGCAGGAGCTCGTGCGAGTGATGGATGAGAACTACGACATCGGCTCAGCCTCACCACGCCTGCGGTTCCCGGACGGCGGCAAGCAGTACGCAGCAGGCATCTTTCCACGGCTGTCCGTGCGCATTCTGCCGGTGGGCCTCATCCGCAGGATCGAGTTGGCGGCCACTGATCGGCTCGAGCTGCCCGGCGACTTTTTCGAGGTGGACTATGTCTTCGGCGCCTGCAACATGGTACGGCCCAGCGTCGTCGAACAAGTCGGCATGATGGATGAACGGATATTCATGTGGTGCGACGATGCCGACTGGGCGAAGCGCATGGCTGATGCCGGCTACAAGCGCGTGATTGTCAACGGCGCTGTCTGTGTCCACAAGGTCGGCGCATCGTACCAACTTGTGCCGAAGATCCGCCAGAATTTGCAGAGATCGATGTCCGAGTTCGCTTACTTTCGTATCCACCACGGCAGGGCTGCCACGCTTCTGTTGTACGCAGTACGCACTATTTACAGCCTCGTAAAGGTATTGATTATCAGTCCATTTGCGCTATTCACGGCAGGTCGCAACAGGCGCGTAGCTGATGCTCTGCTGATGGCCTGGTGCCGATTTACGTTTCATATCACACATGCCCGGGACATCTTGTGGCGCGAACCCAAGCCGTACAGGCCAGACGAGTGGAGATAGGCGGAGGAGCCGATGAGAATCGGGATAGATGGCAGAGTATTACTTGGCCGCAAGACCGGGGACCGCACATACACTTACAATCTGCTCAGGGTCTTAGCGCGAGAGCACAAGCGACACGACTTCGTCGTTTGCCTCGACAAGGAACCTGATAACGTAGAAAAAGAGCATCTAAAGGGATTGCGCCTTCGCGTCCGCCAGCAGCCGCGTGGTCATCTTTGGACTCTATTCGCTTTGCCGCAACTGGCCAAGAAGGAGGACGTGGACCTCCTTCACGTCCAGTATCTGACCCCATTCGTTGCGCCCTGCCCGGTAGTCACCACCGTTCATGACATCAGTTTCAAGCTTTGTCCGCAATGGTTTTCGTGGCGCGACCGTGCGGTTATGAACACGTTCCTACCTGGCTCCTTGCGTCGGGCGGCGGCTGTGATAGCGCCATCCGAATCCACGGCGATTGATGTGAATCGCGAGTACGGATGTCCCAACCGAAAAATATTCGTCACCCCATATGCGGCCTCCTACGAGTTCCATACAGAGCCCAACGACGACGCCAGAAAGCGCTGCCGGGACAATTTTCAGATAGTCGGCCCCTACATGCTGTATGTGGGTAACATCCAGCCACGTAAGAATATCGCACGGCTGGTCAGAGCATTCGTGGATGCCAGGAAGAGTGAAGGCTTTCCCGAGCAGCTTGTGGTCGTTGGGCAGTTCGGATGGCGATGTGGTGGGGAGCAACGGATGATCGCGGAGGCTACGGCCGCTGGACATGTCAAGCATCTGGGATATGTTGACGACGAGCACCTCCCTGCGCTCTACGCGGAAGCAACGGCCTTCCTCTTCCCCACGCTCTACGAGGGATTCGGCTTGCCGGTGCTGGAGGCGATGGCTGTGGGTACACCGGTCTTGACGTCGAATGTGTCATCCCTGCCGGAGGTGGCTGGTGAAGCGGCGGCGTTCGTGGACCCCACTGACGAGGCGGCAATTGCATCAGCAATATCTCAACTGGTTCGAGACGCCGATTTGCGAGACCAACTGAGCAGGTCTGGCCGGGCCAGGGCGCAAATGTTTTCATGGAAAGAAACGGCACGCCTGACCGTGGAAGCATACGAGCGAGCTGCCTCCCAGGCCCGCAACTAACTCCGTTCTCAGTTCACAAATGGCCGCGGCAAAGGCCCTGCAGGTATTGGGGTAGCCGCAGTCGAATTCGCTATTGGGAACAAACAGGCTCAGCCTTCGAGCCTTCAGTGCTCTATCATTGTATCTCCGGAGTGGTGCGACTATGGAACATCCCAAAGATCCCGGCTTGCCAACACCTGTATCCGACGATGACGATGTCCAGCCGCCCAAGCCTGCGGACGCTGAGACCGACGTGACAATCCCGTCAGAATTTGGGGAGGATGATCCGGCACCCCCCGAGCCGACCGAGGCCGAGACTGCCGTGCCGGCGCAGCCTGAACGGGAACAAGCGCCTACGCCCGAGGCTGAGGCGCAGTCTGCGCCACCGTCGGCTGAAGAGCCGACCGAACAAGCCGAAGGCACCACTCCACTGCCTGCGGAACCTTCCGCAGAGCAACCCTCTCCGCAGAAGGGCACCCCCTGGGGCTGGATCATCGGCATCGGCTGCGGCTGTGGGTGCCTGCTACTGATAGCACTGATGATCGCGGGGCCGCTCTTCCTGGGTTACTTAGGTTTCAGGGCCGAGATGGATGAACAAGGCTCATCTCCCACGGCCATCGAAGAGACGCAGGTCGAGACCATGCCCGATGCCAGCGATACAGATTCCAGCAGCGAGGCTTCGAGCATAGACCTGGAAGGCCCTGGCCTGGTCGCGGCCATCCTGTTCGGACAATCGCGAAAACCAGCCTGGTCAGTGCAGGTCGCTACCCATGACGACGACTGGCAAACAGTACACCTGGTGTTGGGACCCATTGGCAGCGATTTCACCACTTGGATGGACCTGCAGTGGGACGACGATGCCGGACAGTACCAACTCGTTGCTGAGGGTCCGCTAGGCGTAGAAGACACCGGGGCTGACAACGAGGTGCCCGACATCTACCAGCCGAGCGAGGAGGTGGCCAAGGAAGCCGCCTTGACAGGCACCCCCGACTGGGTGGCAAAGGTGGTCAGGCATTCGCCGGATTGGAAGAGCGCTGTCGTCTGGACCGGCCCGCCACAGTCAGAGTGGGTATTCGAGTCGACGCTGCGCTGGGACGACAACCTTCATTGTTACGAGATAGTCAGTCACGAGGCGATAGAGTTGGACTATGACCAATAGGTCATCTGTGGCATTGGAATAACAGTGGGCGGACCTGACATGTCCGCCCATTCTGCATTCCACACCTGTAGTGTGCAACGTAGTCGGGCACGAATGAGCCACACTTGCAGGGAATTAGTGAGGTTTTACCGGGTGCCCAAGTCGCCGCCATTCCCCCAACTCGACAAAGGGGCCGCCGTACCAGTGGTCAAAAACCGCCCCGGCGATAAGCGGGCCGAAGACCCAACCCAGCGATCCGATGGCAAAGACCTTGCTAACATCCTGCCCACGGCTTTCCTCACGCGAGTACTTCTGGATGAGCGCGCTCTGAATCGGCATCCACACTCCCGCGCCAAACAGGTCGTGCATCAGCCACACAGCCGCCGCCGGCACAAGGCCCCCGACGAAGCCCGAGACGCTGATGGCAAGCCCCTCAAAGGTCAGAAATGCGATGAATATCTGCTTCAGGTGCTTTTTCGCCGACCAGCTCAGCAGCAACAGCGGGATCGCGATAGTGAAGCGGTGCAGCATCAGAATGATGCCGATATCCGCCCGCGAGGCTCCGAACTGCCGCTCCCAGAAAAGCTGCATGACAAAGCAGTGGCTGATTGACAAGCCGACGGTAAAGATAAAGGCGGACACGGTCAGGACTGTCAGCGGCCCCGGCAGATCGAGCGCAAGCAGACTGCATAACGATTGTCCGGAAGTGGGCTTTCCGGCAGCGTTATTGCCGGGCCTGTAGCCGATGAGGAAGACCGCCAGGCCGAGCACCAGCGTCGCGGATGCGAGATGGAAGGTGCCAGTGTATAAATCGCGAGCCAACAGCAGGCCGGCTGCAAATGTGCTGAAAGCTGCGGCCAGAGCCTGCAATCCCCTCGTCCTCCCCACCCGGTCGAGGTATTTCTTGCGGCTGTCATCATGCAGGCAAAGCTGATACATGCTGTCGAAAATCATCGCTCCCGCATCGAAGCCGCTCTTGAGGATAGCCTGAAGCCAGAGGACTACAGCAGTGGGAGTGACGGCAGTAACGATGGCGGTGAGTGCGACCGCTGAGCCGTATAGAGACTTGCGCCCGAAGATGTCTGAGAGATGACCGGCATATATGCGAGCCAGAAAGACGACAACCGCACCTGCAGCATATATCAGGCCCATCCGCGGGACCGAGATGCCGTGGGCGTCGAGCAAGTACGGCAGAGCGAACTCGTAGATACCCGCGCCGAGGCCGAACAGGAGCGAGACGCCTAAGAGTGTGCCAAAATTGCGGTTCATTACTCTGCGCCAATCTCCCCTATCGTCTTAGCCTGCGATCCAAAACACAGAATCGGCGACGACACAGTCGTCTGGCCGCCGCACCATACGCGCTGTGTTGTATCAGGTAAAGACACCGGTTGTCAAGCACCCACGGCCGGAGCAGCCGTCCGAGGTTATCGGAGGTTAGCAGCAGGAAACGCGGACCGGTACAGCGAATCAATCATTGGACCCGTGGTACACTTGACGCATATTGATTGCCTACGTTGCAGGTAGCGCGAACGGAAGAACGGTGATTGCTGATGGATTCCCCTGAACGTGTCTTTGCCGCCCTGGAGGGCAAACAGCCCGACCGGGTGCCGCTCATGGAGATCATTATTGATCCGAAGGTGGTTGAGGCCCTCTATCCCGGCTGCGACTATTTCGACCTTGTCGAAAAGATGGGCCTGGATCTGGTCTCATTCGGCATTACGACCGACTACCGTGATGTAGAGTGGGTGGATGAGGAAAAGCGCATCTACCGCGACAAGTGGGGAACTCTCCAGCGGATGACCACCGAGGTAATCCCCATCTCCTGTGAGCCGGCTCTGATTCAAGACGAGAGCGATCTGCTCGATTACGATCCGCCCAGTGGCAACGACGAGTACTTCCTCAATCAGGCCCGTGAGGTCGTGGCCAGGTTTAAGGGCAAGAAGGCCATCTGTTTCGTGGGGGAAGCTGTTTTTGCCGTAAGTCAGTACTTGCGCGCCGGCCTGCAGAACCTGCTTATTGACTACGGGACCCGGCCAGAATTGGTCGAAAAGCTGGCCAAGGTGGGCGTCGAATACTATGTAGAGCTATACCGCCGCCTTGTCGCCGAGGGTGTGGAGATCATCCTGCTGGGCGACGATTATGCCTGGAAACAGGGGCCATTTATGTCACCGGCACACTTCGAGCGTTTCATTCTTCCTGGCCTGCGCACCGTCGTTCAGGAGATCAAGCGCGCCGGGGCCTACGTCATCAAGCACACCGACGGCAACATCCGCAAGATCATGGACATGATGGTATCCACGGGGATTGACGCATTTGGCCCGCTGGAGCCGCTCCCCGGCATGGAGTTGGACCGCCTCAAGGCGCACTATGATATCTGCGTGGTCGGGAATGTTGATGTGGACCTGCTGTGCCGCGGGACGGTGAAAGAGGTCGTGGCGGAAACCAAGCGCCTGCTCCAAACCGCCTCGGTGGGCGGCGGGCACATCATGTGCTCAGGTAACAGCATTATCTCCGCAGTCAACCCCGAGAACTATAGAGCGATGGTCGAGACGACCAAGGAGTTCGGCGTGTACGACTGAGCCCCATCGGCATCTGCCCCACTTCAGCGCCCCGGCGTCGGCTTGCCGGGGCGTTACCTTTTGCGCCAGCTTCAGAGACAGATACGATAGCTTCCCGATGTGGGCACGTTAATTGCAGTCTGGGACACGACGGAATAAATCTGCGATTCAACATTCCGTAAGTACTGTCAGCGGGGAGCCGCAGGAGTATGCACGTCGGTGAGATCGAGAGCCGAACTTAGATGCAACAGAGAGAACTGGAGGTGACACTTGCAAGCCGTTCCCCGCCTGTCACGATTTTCGCCACACGGTTGTCGCAGCCAAGCGGCGTCAGGCTGTAAATTGGTTTTCAGAAGCTGACTACAAACAGGGAGGTTCATGGCATGCCAAAGGACACACAGTCGGACCAGGGTGCAAGCAGTGCTGATTATTCTGAGGAATATCACGAACTAGAGCAGGACATGCAGCAGATAGGCCAGATTATCCGCCCCCTGGATAATTCTGCACAACAGGTCTCTGCTGCAGTTAATGAGCTCGGCAGCAGCAATCAGGAGATTTCAGACACCGTCAAAGAGCTACTCGACTACAATGACAGGCAGGTGAAGGCCGCCCAGAGTTCCAGCGAAACAGTTGGTGACAGCACCGACATTCTGAGCCAGGTCATAGACGCTTCTTTGACAGTAGCGGATGATCTGGAGCAGGCTACTACCACATCGGAAAAGGTACAGCAGTCGGCCCATAACGTCGCCAACAGAGCTACTGAGGTAGGCGGAGCTATGCAGGAGGTGGGCGGCGCAGCCCGGGAGGCCCAGGAAGCCGTCGCCTCAGTAGCTGATGCCGCCACCGAGATGGGCGCGGCTATGCAGGAGGCGACTGGCGCAAGTCAGGAGGCTCAGGAAGCCGTCGAGTCAGTAGCCGATACCGTCACCGAGATCGGCGCGGCTATGCAGGAGGCGACTGGCGCAAGTGACGAGGCTCAGGAAGCCGTCGCCTCAGTAGCTGATACCGTCACCGAGATCGGCGCGGCTATGCAGGAGGCGACTGGCGCAAGTGACGAGGCTCAGCAAGCCATCCGGTCAGTAGCTGATACCGCCACCGAGATGGGCGCGGCGATGCAGGAGGCGGCTGCCGCAAGTGACGAGGCTCAGGAAGCCGTCGCCTCAGTAGCTGATACCGTCACCGAGATCGGCGCGGCTATGCAGGAGGCGACTGGCGCAAGTGACGAGGCTCAGGAAGCCGTCGCCTCAATAGCTGATACCGCCACGGAGATGGGCGCGGCTATGCAGGAGGCCAGCGATGCCGCGCAGGGAGTCCAGAAAAGCGTTCAGCAAGTGACTGAAAACGCTGTTGCTGTCGGCAGAGAAGTGGCCGAGGTCGCTGCAGGTATTCAGCAGGTTAGCGCAACCTCGGAGAATGTAGGCGCTGCCGCTCAGCAGATCGGTACACAGTCCCAGGAGATCGTCAACGCGGCGCAGCAAGGCGTAGAGCGCGGCGAAGAAGTCGCCAGCGTCATGCAGCAAGTCCAGGGCGTCGTAACCAACAACCAGGGCCAACTCCAGGACCTTGTCAAGATGTCAGAGCAGATCAACGAAATCACCAACAACATCCAAGATATCGCCGAGCAGACCAACCTTCTAGCTCTTAATGCTGCAATTGAAGCAGCACGCGCCGGTGAAGCTGGCCGCGGGTTCGCCGTTGTTGCCGAGGAGGTCCGCGCTTTAGCCGAGCAGTCGCGCACAAATGCCCAAGATGCTGCCAAGGTCCTTGGCGGCGTTGATGAACTGGTAAACGACATGCAGGCCCCGATGCAGGAAAGCGTAGAGAGCATTGCACGCTCAAACGAAGCCCTCGCTAACGTGGTCGAGGGTCTGGGACTTATCCAAAACAACGCCCAGGATGCAGCCGCGGCCACTCAGGAGCTGGCTGCCAGCTCCCAGGAAGTTAGCGCTACGGCTGAGCAGGTGGCGCAAAACGCGCAGAACAGTGCGGGGCGCGTGCAAGAAGTTGGCGCGATTTCCCAGCAACTGCTGGCCGATGCAGGTCAGATCGCCGAGACGGCCCAGACCAACGCCGGCCGCGCCCAGGAAGCCGCCGCCGCCGCCCAGCAGGCAAACGGCCTGGTTACACAGATCGCCGAAACCGCCCGCACCAATGGCAGCCGCGCCCAGGAAGCCGCCGCCGCCGCCCAGCAGGCAAACGGCCTGGTTACACAGATCGCCGAAACCGCCCGCACCAATGGCGGCCGCGCCCAGGAAGCCGCCGCCGCCGCCCAGCAGGCAAACGGCCTGGTTACACAGATCGCCGAAACCGCCCGCACCAACGGCAGCCGCGCCCAGGAAGCCGCCGCCGCCGCCCAGCAGGCAAACGGCCTGGTTACACAGATCGCCGAAACCGCCCGCACCAACGGCGGCCGCGCCCAGGAAGCCGCCGCCGCCGCCCAGCAGATCGGCGCCAGCACGGCTAAGATCGCCGAAGCCGCTCAGACCAATGCAGCCCACGTGCAGGAGATCGCCGCAAGTTCGCAGGAAGTCGCCGGCATCGCAGGAGAGGTCGCTAAGCTAAGCGGAGCCAATGCGGAGCGGGCCAAGGAGGTCTCCAAGACCGCGGAGAAAGCCGAAGCCTCCGTCGAGAAAGCCGAGCAAGCCACCAGGGAACTTGTTACCATCGCCGGTGACAGCTCTAGAGGCTTGCAAAAGGTCTCCGGTGCGGTCGAAAGGCAAGCCGGGTCTGTGCAGAAGATCACGGCATCAACCGATGAGGTTGCAGATCTGATCAACGAGATCAACAGCCTCATTGGCGGCACTGAGACGGGACGCAGCAGGCGCGCGGCGTAGCACCAGTAATCGGGGGAGGGGAGCATTGGTCTCCCCTCCCATATTCAGACCAAAAGCACTCAATACCAGAAGGGAGTAAAATCATGACGGGCGCAGCTCAAGCCACTGACGAAAGAGAGAAAATTGCAGATCAGAGCGAAAACGAAAGGCAGCTAGTTCTCTTCCAGCTCAGCGGGGAAAGCTATGGTGTTGACATATACAGCGTGCAGCGTCTCATCCAGGTGCCGGAGATCACAAAAGTGCCGCGGGCACCGACGTTCGTAGAGGGCGTCATTGACGTACGCGGCGATATCATTCCGGTAATCAACCTGCTGAAGCGGTTCCGTATCAGCGATGCCGAGATTCGCGGCGACGGGCGCATAGTCATCACCGAAATTGGCGACCAGATCGTCGGCTTTCTGGTTGACGCGGTCTCTGAGGTCACGAAGCTGTCAGAAGACGACATCGAGCCGCCCTCCGCAGTAGTGGCAAGAAAAGACACCGGCTTCATCTCCGGCATCGGTAAGCAGCCTAAGGGTGACCGGAACCTGCTGATCATCGTCCTGGACGTCGAGAAAGTATTGGCGGAGGAGGAACTGGCGTATATCGAGCAGGTCAGCGACGAGTTCAGTGACCGTCCAAAGAGCATGGCGGAGCACGCTGCGGCCGCTGCAGAGGCCGAGGTGGAAGCGGCAAGCGA
>JALGTY010000176.1 GCA_029821145.1 Candidatus Zipacnadia bacterium | reverse complement strand
AGCTCGCCCAGCTTGCGCAGATTTGGCAGGCGGCTACCAATCTGTTCGATCATATCCATGATCTGCGGGTGCATGAGCGGGTCCCCAAAAAAGTGTAATGCGACCAACTCCAGCTCTTCCCGCTCGTCATGCCTGGCGAGTTCCTCAACCAGCGAGTCGAATATCTCCGGCGGCATATCGCCCGCTTGCCGCTTCATCCTATCGCGGGGGCAGATGGGACAGCGGAGGTTGCAGCGGCTGGTAGTCTCCACAATGACGGTTCGGGGGAAGCTGTCGGGCTTGAGCTTCTTCAGCCAGGTATAGCCGCGTGCGGTCAGTGGAGCCAGAAGGCGACATATCGCGTTCTGCTGTTGTCTATCACCCGGCATTGATATATTGCTCCGTCTTGCCGATGCCAAAGAGTTGCCTACCACTGACATGGGTAGACAACTGGGAGGCCGTGTGCGGGCGTGCAGTTGAGCAGCTGCCTTACTCAGGGACAGTAACCTGCGGCGGAAAAATCCAGTCCAGGTACTTGCCGGCTACGTTCGCCGCTGCTGTGTCGCCTTCGTGGACATACAGGCGGAAGCGGAAACACAGCGAATGACCTGCAGGCAGGGCATAGTCGCCGCGTTTGGCGGGGTCGCCGGTGAAATCGTGCAGGCCCCACTGGTTGGCAGTGAACAGCCCGTACGAACGCACGTGCCAGGTGGCCGGATAGCGCAGATTGGTCGGATGGTCCATGATCGTGACGCCGCAGATACAGTCCTCGACGGGGCCGTAGTAGTCAACCCATGGCGCCGGCTTGCCCCAGTTTTCGGCCTCGCCGATGGCACCGAAGGCATTCTGGATGGTGCCGCCTTCGCGCTCCTCCATGCTCTCCTTTAGCCTAATCGAAACCGTGCCTGCTTCCTTGGTATCGCCGAAGAACACACCGCCCTCGGTCGCGCTCCAGACGGTTGTGAAATCGAGAATGCGCGCGGCGTCGGGCGTGTTGTAAACTCTGATAAAAGTGTCTTCCTCCAGGATCTTGTCACCTTTGTTGTCAACCCAGTCGTTGGCGGCGTGGAGCTGAGCGAAGAGCGGCCCCTGGCTTTCGACTGTCAGCTTGCGGTTGAGCGTGCAGCCGTGGCCCTCCATTTCGGACCAGTTATCCGTGCCGTTGACATTCCCCTGCGCCACCCAGATGCCCTTGTGGTGGACATGGTCAATGCCCTCTTTGGGCGGGAAGCTGACTTCGCGCGCAACGTCCAGCCCGCCCGGGCCGATGATCGGGTAGCAAAACGGTCTGGCGATGCCTTCCCTGACAACATAGCTGGTAAACAGATCGTCGCCCACGCAAATATCTGCTTGCTCGTTTTCCTTGATAGCGATTGACACACCGGCAGCCTCGCCCGATTCCTCAGGGGTGTCGATGGCAAAGCTGGCGATTTCGCCGGCGTCGAGATGGTCAATCTGCCAGACCAGTTCTCCGGCGGATCCATCCACGGTTGGCAAGGCAGAGCTGATGCACTGGCTGGGGATTACTTCGCCCTCGTTCCCATCTTCGTCAACGGATCGCACGGTATGCGCGGATGTGCAGCCGGAAGGATCGCACGGCAGAGACACAAACACATTGTTGCGCTCGTGCGGGCCGGCGTTGACCTGAACGATATGCTCGTCGCAACCACAATCACGACACATTTGTAAGCCTCCTGGACGGCGGGTATTGGAGAATTATCTGCGGCAAAACGAAATCCGCAGACCGATGCCTGTGTTATTCTCGCCGGTGAGTGAAATCACCTTCGTACAAGCGGTGACAGTATCGCAACAAACTCAGACCGGCCGTAAGAGCCGCATGATGTTATCGCACGTCACTTTGGCATAGTCGCTTTCGCTGAGCTTGCAGACCTGTATCTTAGCCAGTTCGATGGTGGGATGTATCAACGGGCCATCGGAGCCGAATACTACGCGGTCGGCACCAAGACGCTCAATGGCTTCGGGTATTTTCCATGGCCGGTGGCAGTACGAGCAGTCGAGGTGAACAGCGGGATACGCCTCGGCCAGGATAATGAACTGCTCGGCGAGATCCTCATCGTCGGGTGAGCCCAGGTGGGCGATGATGAACTTAAGCTCACGGAAGTTTTCTGCGATCTCGCGCGCCAGGTTCAAGTTGAGGGCCATGTCTATGAGCACTGGAGCTTCCCGCTCAATGCACAGTTCCAATATCGGTGCCAACAGCTCCAGCGATGGCTCGTGCATCTCCCCGCAGTGTAGCTTCAGCCCGCGCATGGCGTCTTCGTCAAGACACCGCTGAAGTTCATCCAGCGCCCCCTGGCCTTCCTCGGGTATCACATGGGCGAACGGTATGAAACGGTCCGGTGCGGCTTTGTAGCAGTCCATTGTCAGTTGGTTTGATGGACGAGAGGGCAGGCATATCGAAAAGATCACCGACTTGTCAATGCCGGCCTCCTCCATGCACTGGATGATTTGACCTGGGCGGAACTCTCGCATATATTTGTCTCCACCCTTGACGTGCACATGACAATCAACGATCATTGGCCATCACCTCACAAACTTGTCTGACAACCAGCGCCTGTTGTGGGCTGTAGCGAATTCTTCAAGGTGACCATTCTTACATCCCGCCTGGCAGCTTGATTTTGCGACGATTTTCACCTATATTTATGCGTCCACGCCAGCGCGATGGCTGCGGCTCGTAGCCTTGGCATCAGGGCTTCTGGTTGTCCGCTGAAGGCGTTCGCTGCGGGACGAAAACCATCAGGCACGTCTGGGACAACTTGCCCCGCAACAAGGGCAATAAGTTGAGCAGTCGGCTCAGAGGCAGCACCAGACCAGTCGGGAAACACCGGTAGAGCCAGCGGAGATACTTTGAGTGAACAACGGAACCTACATAATCGGCCGACAGCGTATCGAGCCCGGCTCTGCCAGCCAACTTGCACAGGCTACGGTGCGAGAATGCATATAAGTGATGTGCGCCCTCGGGGCCGGTGAGGTCAGTGGCGGGCCTCTGGTCTTCGGCATAGTCGGGCAGATTTTCACCTACATACCACGCGTTCGGCGTAGTCAGGACAATGCGGCCTGTGGGCTTCACAACCCGCCTGGCCTCGATAAGCGCCTGCAGAGGGTCAGGCAGGTGCTCGATAACTTCCGGCAGCATCACAACATCAACTGTCGCGTCGCCCAGCGGTAGGCGCTGCGCATCGCCAGTCAATACGGACAATGGGCCGTGCTCCCACTTTTGCAGAGCGTACTGCAGGGACTGCTCGGAATTGTCAAGCGCAACAGTCCGGTGGCCAGCCTCAGCCAGCAGCAGGCTCATGTTAGCCTGCGACGCGCCAATTTCAAGTAGCAGGCCTTGAGACGAGCAATCCTTCATGGCCACAGTCATGGTGGCACGGATGCGTTCCATGTAGCGGACATGCCACCAGGATGACTTGTCAGGGCTATCAATCTCCTTCAGATCATAACCCTTGAGCAGTCTGCCACGTTCTGAGCGGGGTTCGATGTCTGCTGCATTCTTCATACTTGCTTAACTGTTTCCGCGCTGGGACGTGGGCCCCCTTCCTTACAAAGGAGATTGCAGGGCTAGAAGAGAATATAGTCTGCAATTCACGCGGCAGTACGGGAATTGAACAACTGAGCAGTAGGCGGTGCAGGTCTCTTGACGAGGCCCGGTGTCCGTTGAGTGGTCGCGAGACAGAGCAATACCGCAGCATCCGGATAGAGGAGAAATGATATGGACTTACGTCAGTGTCGGCAAGCAATTGTAGGGGGTCTGAAGTGGACTATCAGTCATCAGAATCCGGACGGGACCTTCCAGCCCGTGGAGTTTGGACTGTGCGGATATCACAAGACAGTCTATATGCTGTCGCTTGTGGCACAGACGGAGCGGGCGGCGCGGCTGTGTGCATGGATTGAAGCGAATGTACTGGACGATGATGGCGATTTTACAGACCCACACGGTCGCCAGGGGCCGATGAAGACTTTCTATAGCTACCCGAACGCCTGGCTGGCGATGGGCGCGCACCGGCTTGAGTTGTACAACATATCATATCGGGCGCTGGATTTCTTGACCTCACTTCAGCACCCTGCAACGGGGGGCTTCTTGACTGCCGGTCCAGCGGCCGGGCTGGAGGACCGGCAGGACATAGTGACCACAGCAACCGCCGGTCTGGCCTGCCTGCAACTTGGCGCGCTGGATGCCGCGCAGAGGGCCGGGGAGTTTCTGGTCAATGTGTTTGAGGCCCAGCCACGGGCTCAGACAAAACTGTACTTCTACGTGGAGAAAACCAACCAGTTTGTTACCGAATACGAGGACGAAGAGGCGGCTGCGCACGCCCTGACGCTGAACCGCCCCAACCAGTGGTACTTCGTCCCCGGACTGGCCGCGTGTTTACTTACGAAGCTTTATGAGGCCAGCGGGGAGGACACGTTCTTGACCGCAGCGCAAAGCTACGTGCAATTCGCCGACTCCTCAGGAGAAGACAGGTATGGCGAGGCCCGCAGCGGATTCCTAGGCCTGGCCGCTGCGCTGCTTTACTCCGCCACCGATGTGAACAACTATGCCAACATAGCCGAGACGGTGGCCAACAATATCATCACCGCCCAGATGGGCAACGGGAGCTGGGCCGAGGCCTCGATGGGTTACGAGCCGCCAGCGCCGATACTTGATGCCACCGCTGAGAATGTGATCCTGCTAACCGGGATCCTCCAAGCGCTAGGTGGCCGAGAGCATTAGACCCAGTAGAGTAATTCGCGCCGCAGAGCGTCTGACGACCGTGAAGGATTTCGCATGACGCGTGTAGAAAATATGAGCGCAGCAATAAGATGATTTTTGTGCGAAGGGAGTCTTTCCGATGGGAACCGCCAAGAACGAAATAGTAGGATGGGGGCTGATAGGGTGTGGCGTCATCGCGCCCAGCCATGCCAAGGCCATTGAGCAGGTCGAAGGCGCCAAGCTGGTAGCCTGCTGTGACGTGATACGCGAAAGGGCCGAGGCTCGCGCCAAGGAGTTTGGTGACAGCGATACGGCTGCCTATACAGACTTGGAGAAGATGCTGGCCGATTCTAATGTGGATGCTGTCTCGATCTGCACTCCCAGCGGCATGCACGCCGACAACGGCATCATGGCGGCACAGGCCGGGAAACATATCCTGTGTGAGAAGCCGATGGACGTAACTCTCCAAAAGATTGATGCACTCATTGCGGCCTGTGAGGAAAACAACGTGAAGCTGGCCGGGGTTTTCCAGCGTCGCACCTATCAAGCCAGCAAGCAAGTGCGCGAGGCCGTGCGCGGCGGGAAGTTGGGCAAGCTCGTCTTGGGCGACTGCTATCAGAAGTACTTCCGCTCTCACGAATACTACGCCAGCGGCGAATGGCGCGCGACCTGGGAGCTGGATGGCGGCGGCGCCCTGATGAACCAGGGCGTGCACGGCATTGACCTGCTGCTTCACATCATGGGCGATATCTGTCGGCTCAACGCTCGTTGCCGGACATTGGCGCGCAACATCGCTGTCGAGGACACGGCCATCGCGAGTGTCGAGTTTGTCAACGGCGCGCTGGGTGCAATCGAGGGCACCACCTCCGTCACCCCGGGCATGGGTTGCAAGACCGAAATCTGCGGCAATGACGGTACCATCGTCATGGACGGGGATACGATAGCGGTCTGGGATGTTCCCGGCGAAGAAGATGTGGAAACCGAGGAGGCGTCCGATGTAGGTGCCGCACGCGATCCGGCAGCCGGTCTTGGCGCCACTGGGCACATAGCACACATGGCCGACCTGGTGGATTCTATATGGAACGACAGAGAGCCGGAGATTCCCGGCCGCGAGGCGCGCCGCGCGGTCGAGGTCATCAAGGCCATCTACCTGTCATCTCGCCGAGGTGGCGATACCGTTGAACTGCCGTTGTCCTACGAGGACGACGGCCCGGGCATTGACGATCGCGGTGGCGACTGGGATTGGTAGGATGTAAGACACTGCGTGCGAAATGACCGAAGGCAGGCCAGCAATGGTCTGCCTTTTTCTATGCTCACAGCTATCCGCACAGAGCGCGACGGCATGCCCACAAAGGCCCGATGGCACAGGGCAGGTCGCAGGGCGACAGATGGAGAACATTCAGCAAGTCGAAGTGCTCAAGGATGGTGCTGATGAGCGAAGTAATCGAACTGCTCAGAGAGATGGTAGCCACACCCAGCATTAGTTGCGGGCTGTGTGGAGAGCCTGACGCCATACACGGTGAGAGCCGCATGGTGGAGTTGATTGCAGATTTCTGGGATCGCCACCACCTGGATTATGAAATTCAGCAGGTTCAGCCGGGCCGTGACAACATCATCGCCCGTGTTGAGGGCGGCAACGGGCCATCGCTGCTGCTGGAAGCACATACCGATACTGTCGAAATCGAGAATATGGACATCGCCCCCTTCGACCCCGTAGTGAAGGACGGCCGGGTCTATGGGCGCGGCTCGTGTGACGATAAGGCCTCCCTGGCGGCGATGATGATAGGTCTGAGAAACGCCGCGGAAAAGGGCTTGGCCGGTACCGTGACCGTGGCGGCAACGGCTGATGAAGAATACGGGTTCGGCGGTGCCCGCAAGCTTGTGGAAGCCGGCTTCAGGGCCGATGGGGCAGTGGTGGGCGAGCCGACGTCACTTCAGCTTGTGATCGCGCACAAAGGCGCATGCCGGCTCAAGGTATCCACCCACGGCACCGCGGCCCACAGCAGCCAGCCACATAAGGGCGAGAATGCGATCTACGCGATGGCCGAGATAGTGCGGGTATTGCGCGACTATGCCGACGCGCTTTGCAGGCGGCCTGAGCATCCTCTGGTCGGCGGGCCGAC
>JALGTY010000175.1 GCA_029821145.1 Candidatus Zipacnadia bacterium | reverse complement strand
ACCAGGACGCCGAATGGAGCGACGACGGCGTCGCCGGCATCCATCGCTTCCTCAGCCGCGTCTGGCGCGTGGTAGCCGGCAATATTGAACGCTACGACGGCGCGTGGGCCGATAACATCACCGCCAATCTTACCGAGCCGCAGCGGGCGATCCGCCGCAAGACCCACCAGACCATCGCCAAGGTCACCGACGACATTGAGCGCATGCACTTCAACACCGCCGTCAGCGCCATCATGGAGTTGACCAATGATCTCACGGCCTTTGCCGGGCAGATGGCCGCTGACGACACGGCCGATTGCGCGGTCTTTTCCGAAGCCGCCGAGTATCTGGTGGTACTGCTTTCCCCGTTCGCGCCACATATCGCCGACGAGCTATGGGAGCGCATGGGCCACAAGCCCAGCCTGTTCGGCTCACAGTGGCCGGAGGCGGACATGGCCATTGCCGCCGAAGAGCAGGTCGAGATCGTTATCCAGGTCAACGGCAAGGTCCGCGACCGACTGCAGGTGCCGGCCGGCTCTGACATGGACCAGGTCGCCGAGATGGCCCAGCAATCCGAGCAGGTCCACAAGCACATTGCGGGGAAGCAAGTCCGAAAGGTCATCACCGTGCCCGACAAGCTCATAAACATCGTGGCGAGCTAGCACGGAACGACCGCTTCCGTCTAGCCCGAATAGTTCACAAAATGCGTGGCTCGCCCTGACCTGCTTTTCTTTGATATGAATGATATCACTGACTTGCAGCTCCACAGTCACCGGCGTAGCTTCGCATGGTCCTCGGTATTCGTAGGGGCGTGATTCATCACGCCCTGCTCTGGCCGCTGATGATCGGGCGCACGCCGTGCGCCCCTACCTAATTGGGCGCAATGAATTGCGCCCCTACAACGGCAACGGCATTGACCAGACTGTTGCACTTGACTGGTGGGAGAGCAGTTGGCACTAACCAGGGCGCAAAAGCTCATCATAGCGATAGCGCTATTGGTGATCCTGGCCGGCGTGTTCGTCATGAGCCTGAAGGGCCCGCGCGTCAGTGGTGAGTCGGTGGAGATGCTGATTCAGCAACAGCCGGCGCCTGAGATCGTGGTGCACATCGTCGGCGAGGTCAAGCAGCCCGGGCTCTATCACCTATCTGCGGGTGACCGTGTCGCTGATGCTATCAAGATAGCAGGTGGCTTCGCTGAAGACGCCGATCTTGCCACAGTGAACCTGGCCGCGGTGCTGGATGACGGCCAGCAGATTACTGTCGGCAAGATAGTGGGCGAGGGCTCTGCTCCCGCGCACGAACAACCCGTCGAGAGCCCCGAGCAGGCGGGGCAGAAAACTGAGCCACCGACCTCCGCTCCTGCACCTGAGACTCCCCTCCAGCCTCATGCCCAGGGCCGGCAAGCTTCACAGCCTCCAGGCCTCTACCCCGGCCGCCAGATCAGCATCAACCGCGCCCAGCCGCAAGAGCTGGAGCTGCTACCGGGAATCGGCCCCGAGCTGGCCAAACGCATCTGCTATTACCGCTACGAGCACGGCGGCTTCAGCAGTGTGGACGAGCTGCTGAAGGTCAGAGGCATCGGCCAGGACACGCTCGAGCAGATCAAGCCGTACATCACCCTCTAACCACATGACATCGGACAACGAGCACGCAACACAAGATCCCTCCCCGGACGATGCATACGCCGGCCCGTTGCGAGGTGTTGCAAACAGGCCGCTTCTGCTTGTCGCCATCAGCCTGATTGCCGGTATCGTGTGGGCCGACTGGGCCGGTCCCGAACCCCTCACAGTCGCGCTGCTGGCGGCAGTGGCGATCGGCCTTGTGATCCTCGAAATCGTGATGAAAGTGCCGCGGCCCGGGGTATTCTTGTGCCTGGCCGCCGCCCTGGTCGGCGCGAGTCTCCACGCGTATCGTATTCGCCCCTCCTCACGCGACCCGATGTACCTTGCCGAATGCGGGCCTGTGACGCTGGCCGGCAGCGTCTCCCGAATCATCCGCCAGAGCGAGTTCTGTCAGCGCGTCGAAATTGACGTGCACGGTGCCGACGCCGAGGGCGTCAGCATAGGCGCCGCCGGCAAGCTGCTGTGCACTTTGCCGCCGGAGCCGACCGTCGGTACCGGACAGACGCTGCTGCTGAAAGATGTGGTCGTCTGGTCGCCGGCGGCGATTACCAGCCCGGGCCAGTACGACGAAAAGCGCGCTCTGGCCCGCCGTGGCATTCATGCCATCGGCAGAGCCGCAGATTTCGCAGTCACGGCCCGGCAACCGTTGTGGCGAGTGGCGCTGGATACCGGCATCGCCAGAATCCGCACCCACGTCGTCAGCGTATTGCGCGCCGCAATGCCTGGAACCAACAAGCAACTCTATGCCGATCTGCTCGCGGGCATGGTCTTCGGCATGTACAACGTCCAGTTGCCCGAAGAGATTGTTGAGAGCTTCCGCCGCAGCGGCACCATCCACCTGATGGTCGTCTCAGGCGCACACGTGACCCTTCTCGCCACTGTCATTATCTTTCTGGTCCAGGGGCTACGCGTGCGGCTGCCGCTGTGGATCATTCTGATCGTAGCGCCCCCGTTGCTGCTCTACGCGCTGGTAGCGGGCCTGCGCGCCTCGGTGATGCGCAGCCTGGCTATGGCCATATTGCTGGTGGCAAGCATGGTCACTGGCCGGCGCTATGACTTCTGGACGGCCCTGGCTATCGCAGCGACAGTCCTGTGCATCGCCGACACCTCCGCGCCATTTTCTATCGGGGTGCAGTTGACCTTCGCCGCCGTCATCGGGGTGGTCGGCTTCATGCCCCGGGCAAGACAGAGCGAGTCGCGTCGGCAATCCAAGGCGTACTCCTACCTCGTTTCCGGCGCCGGCGCAACGCTGGGGGCGTGGTTGCTGACCGCGCCGATCATCGCCTACCATTTCAACATGCTGATACTGGTCGGCATACTGGCCAATCTGATAGCTATCCCGCTGCGGGTCGTCATACTCTATGCCGGATTCATCGCGGTACTGGTGGGATCGGTGTGGCTGCCGCTGGCGATTCTGCCCTGTGCAATCGGGCGCATATTCGGGGCCTTGACGCTGTGGGTGGTGCAGGGATTTGCCGCTATGCCCGGGGCGGCGCTAGGCGTCTTTCACATGCCGCCGGTTGCAATTGCGGCCTGGTACGTGGCGGCAGGGGTCATCTGGTGGCTGCTGTTTTGCTCGCCTCTCCCACAGCGAGGGGAGTCGGGGCGTGAGAACGAGCAGCAACCACGGCGCTGGCAGTGGGCTGTGGTGGCGATATTTGCTCTGGGCGGGCTCGTTTTCTTGGCAGCGGCGCTCTGGGCTCGGCCCCCGCAGCACTTGCGCGTCACGGTACTTGCCGTCGGCCAGGGCAATTGCAACATCATCAGCGACACCGCAGGCCATCACGTGATGTTCGACGCCGGCACCGGCTTGTCCAGCCCGCGCGCCTACCACCAGGTCGGCCGCAGGGTAATCCTGCCCTATCTTGCCCATCGCGGCATCCGCCACCTCGACGCCCTGATTATGTCCCATAGCGACACCGACCACTGCAGCGGCATGGCGGATATTATGAATGGACTTGCCGTGCGTCGGTTCGTCACTAACGGGTTGACGACAGCCGACCAACATGCGGCCACCCGGGCCCTCAACACCTCGTGTCGGCTCAGGATCCCTGGAGTTGCCGTACGCGCCGGCGCGAAAATGAAGCTGGCCGGTGGCGCGGATTTGAGCGTACTGCATCCTTCCCGGGTAGCGCTCGGAAATAGGAGTGAGGACATCAATAACAACAGCGTCGCTGTGCGGTTGAGCTACGGGGACATCAGCATCCTGTTCCCGGCTGATCTGGAAGCCGAGGGCGAAAGGACGCTGGTGAGATGGGCGCGGGCAAACGGCGTCCCACTGCAAAGCACTGTTCTGGTGCTGTCTCATCACGGGCGTAAGGCCAGCAGCACACCGGAATTCCTCGACGCAGTCAGCCCGCAGTTGGCGATAGTCAGCGGGGCGTCGAAGAGGTATATGCCGGCCCATGCCGAGGTCGCCCGCCGCTTGAAAATGCGCGGGATTCCGCTCATCTCAACCGACATCATGGGCACGGTAGATATCTTCACTGACGGGCGCCGGCTGTGGATCAGCACCTTTGGTGGGCGCTATTCGCGGGAGCGCGATACGCTGCGGTGGCAGGCCAGGACCGCGACGAGGAACTCCTCGGCACTCGCCCACGCACCGCTGCTTACGCCCAGGTGCGAGGAGATTGAGCCCGCAAGGCGATTGGCAAGCTGAGCGCGCACCTCAGCGGCCAGCTCGTGCCTGCGCTCTAAGAACCTCTGTGCGGCCTCGGCCTCCTCTGCGGTCAGCATCCGGATGTGAGCCATCAGCTCCTGCTCGGCGGCAGTTGGCGCGACTCGATATTGCACCGGTGGTACCGATGGTGCAGTCGCTGCGGGCACCTCGGCGGCGCGCTCCTTGACCACCACCGTGCCGGCCGCGTAGTCGCCAAGGCGCTTGGAACGGCCGCTTACCCATACCGAGATGATGCCGACGCAGTAGTTGGCGGGCAGTACGTCCGCAAGCCGCACGACGTTGCGGATTATGCTGTCCCAGAGATTGATCGGCGTGCCGTCATCGCGGATGACGCGCAGGCCGGCCATGCGCTTGCCGATGCTCTGGCCGTTGGTGACCATCTCCAACACGACCCAGTAGGCGATGAAACCGACCAGCCCGCCCGCGCCGATTAACAACATTGCGACCAGGTCCAGAGGATTCCCACTGCCAAGCGGCGAAAGCCAACGAAACAGATAGATGCCGGCGATGACGATTAGCGCCGTGATGAAGAACTGCACGATGGTGTCAACCAGGCAGGCGATGACACGCGAGCCGATGCCGGCCAGCTCGTACTCGATTTCCACATATTCGGGCGTTTGAACGACTATCGTTTCGTGTCGCATGATAATTCGGAGGCGCGCTGGTGCTCAGCTTCGTACAAAGACACAGGCCAACATGGGAGCGGCTGGAGGCGCTGCTTGAGCGCTGCCGATCCGTCGTCGGCGTGTCCGCGCTCAGCGGCGACGAACTGCGCGCGCTTGGCTCCCTGTACCGCCAAACCGCCTCCCATCTGGCAGTTGCCAGGACCCGGGGTTATGACCCGGAGGTGGTCGCTTACCTGAACCAGTTGATGGGCCGCGCCCACGGCATCATCCACGGCCGCCGCCACGGGCGTGGCGTGCGCCTCGGCTACTTCTTCGGCGTCGAAGTCCCGGTTACCTTCCAGAAATGCTGGCGCTACTTCGCCATTTGCACTGCGGTACTACTGCTTGGCGGCCTCATCGCCGGCTGGGCCACGGCACAAAATCCGGGTTGGATGGAGGTCTTCATGCCCCCCGGTTTTCGCTCCCACGTCGAGGATTTCCTGGAAGCGGAGAAGGCGCCGGGCGAGTACTTCGACGGCGTAGCCGAGGGCGGCACGGGCCCGACATTCGCCGGATTCCTGATGATGCACAATATCAATGTCGCCCTCATCTGCTTTGTGCTGGGCATCACCTGCGGCCTCGGGACACTGTACATGCTGGCCCGCAATGCGCTGATGCTGGGCTCGTTCTTGGGACTCGGCATATATCAGGGCAAGCTCGTCACTCTGGGCGCGGTTGTGGTGCCGCACGGGGTTATCGAGATCTCGGCGATCCTGCTGGCCGCCGCAGCGGGCCTGCGCTTCGGCTACAGTCTCGTCAATCCGGGGGACCTGCTGCGCCGCGACGCGCTGTTGATCGCCGCCCGTGAAGCAATACGCCTGGTAGCCGCGACGCTGCCCATATTCGTGCTGGCCGCGCTCATCGAAGGCCTCATCAGCCCGCTCGCCACCGGCACTCTGGCCAGCAACCTGGTCCGCTACGCAATCGGCATCGTCACCGGCGTGGCGCTCTACGTCTATCTGATCCGGGGCGACCGCCTGTTTGGCCGCTATTTCCCCGCAATCGAGAAGGACCCCGACCAGCTATTCGAAGAAGCGCCGTGAGCCGGCAGTTGCATGGCGCATCAATTGCCCGGAGAGCAAGAAGCTGCGCTGCGCTGCGGACAGGCGAGACGCCTGTGGTACCAAACGTAACCTGGAGGACAGCCATCTCTGGCTGTCCAAGCCCCGACAGGCAAGGATGCCTGTCGTCCACGAAGGCTGTGTTGTAGGCGGCAAGTTGCCTCAGCAGGTCAACTGTGCTATACTCGGCCTGTCTAATCGGCAGCCCATCGCGGCTGCCGTCAGTGGCAGAATAGTCCGGCGACCCGCACAGCCAAGGTCCGGTTGTTGCGGAGTTGGCGGCTGTACGGCCATTCCTGCTTCGTGTGCGTGCGCCACGGAGCCATTTTGACCACAGGAAGGGGACACACGAATTGTCGAACGAGGCAACACTTTATGAAGCGATGTACATCATAGACGTGACCGGAGAAGAGCAAGAGCAACAAGAAGCAACAGCGGCCGTCGAGCGTGCCATTGTCGAAAACGGTGCAGAGGTGGAAAGTACCCTGGTCTTCGGACGGCGGAACCTGGCCTACGAGATCAGTGGCCACACTGAGGGCCTCTACATGATCACTTACTTCAGGGGCGATGGGGGTGCCGTCGCAGCGCTGCACAACGAATTTGGCCTGATCGAAACGATACTGCGCGGGACAATCGTTGTGGCCGACCCCGAAGCGATCTACGAGGAGCGGGAGGAAGTTGTGGAAGACGCTGAAGAGGCCGCCGGCGATGAGGAAACCATAGCAGAAGCAGCCGAAGCCGTTGTTGGCGATGAGGAAACCATAGCAGAAGCAGCCGAAGCCGTTGTTGCTGATACCGAGGCCGAGCCCGCTGATGATGCCGAAGTCGAGCCGGTCGCAGAAGACACCGCAGAGCCGGTCACAGAAGAGCCTGCAGAGCCGGTCGCAGAAGACACCGCAGAGCCGGTCGCAGAAGACACCGCAGAGCCGGTCACAGAAGACACCGCAGAGCCGGTCACAGATGAGACTGCCCTTGAAGAATCGGCTGAAGAAGAGAGCGAGGAGCCGTCTGCCGAGGAGAGCGAAGAACCCTCTACCGAAGAGGCCGAAGATGCGGCTGAGGCAGATGAGCCTGAGTAGCAAGCGCGTAGTGGGATGAGTTCTACCACACCAGCAACCAAACCCGGCGCCAGCACCAGAACGGCGTGGT
>JALGTY010000600.1 GCA_029821145.1 Candidatus Zipacnadia bacterium | reverse complement strand
TCAACGTTTTACGGCAGGAAGGAGGAGATGCAGCTTACGCCGAAACACTAATCGCACCACCAGTTGCTAACAGTAGGTAGACGTAGATAAATAGCACGATCAATGGGAGGGTAACAAATGTCAAAGCTAGGACTGTGTTTGATGGTAACTGTGCTGCTGGCGATGGCTTTGCCGGTAGCAGTGCAGGCAGACTCAAGTTGGGCCGACCGCATCTCGCTGAACGGCTTCTTCCAAACTCGCTACGAAGTCCGCGATTTTGGCAACAGCGAGTTTGTCCTGCGCCGATTGTACGTGACCGCAGTCGTCAAGGCCAACGAGCGCACCACCGGCGTCATCACCTGGGCGCGCATTGGACCAGACGTCCAGGGCCAATCCAACGTGGACTGGGCCAACATCTTCGTTGACTACGCGGTCAACGATCAGTGGACGGCCCGGCTTGGGCAGGCGGGAACGTGGTTAGGCCTGGAGTGCTGGGAAGGCTCGTCGGTTCGCCTGGCGCTGGAGCGGGCTGCATTCCTGGCCGGCGTCTACGGCAATTCACCGCGCGGGCTGTATTACGCCGGACCGTGGGATGAAGGTATCTGGCTACGACGCAACCCCAGCGGTAGTGAGCCGATGGTCATCCTCGGGGTCTCCAACGGTCAGTTCCGCGATGCCGACTCCACCCATAACAAGAACGTGTCCGTTGACCTCAAGTGGCAGCAGGACTGGGGTCTGTTTGGCGTCAGTTGGCTGGACGGGAAGTTGACCAACCCGCCCACCACCACCGACCGCAGCGCGCTGCTTGGCTACGTGCGCTGGAACCCACCAGATAATCCGCTGGGTTTCCAGGCTGAGTATATGCAAGGTAAGCTGCTCGGCTCTGACATTGACGGCTGGTACCAGGTCAGCTACTCCGGTCTGACCGAAGGCGGGACGGCCTTCGTCAAGTACGAAGAGTACGATCCCAATACTGGCAGCACGGGCAACGAGTATGATGCCCTGCACGTCGGCTATGCCCAGCACCTTGACGACAATAACAAGGTAACCGTCCAGTACACCAACGGCGAAAACAAGGGCGGTTGTGCCAAGACCGCCGATCAGATCGGCTTCCAGTGGCAGATGGCCTTTAAGTAGCGCTAACCGCCGCTGACGGACTGTCAAACCAAGAAACATATAACTGCTCCGTGGCCCCGCGCGGGGTCACGGGGCTGTTATTGTATCTGTCAATTCGTTAGGCCCGGCCCCGTTTAGCCTCTTCACTTCACAAGTGATCGGAGACAGCCCTTAGCTTATGTCAAGAGTCTTAGCCTCCGGAAACGAAGCAATCGCTCGCGGCGCGTATGAAGCTGGTGTCAGCTTCGCCAGCGGGTATCCGGGAACGCCCTCCTCCGAGATTATGGAAACTCTATCTGAGTTGACTGATATTCCTGTGGAATGGGCGCCCAATGAGAAGACTGCCCTGGAGGCTGCCGTTGGTGCTTCGCTGGCGGGCGTACGCACTTTGGCAACAATGAAGCATGTCGGCCTTAACGTCGCGGCTGATCCCCTCTTTACATCTGCATATACCGGCGTCGAAGGCGGATTGGTCATTGTGACCGCTGACGACCCGGGTATGGCCAGCTCCCAGAACGAGCAGGACAACCGCCACTACGCTTTCGCCGCCAAAATCCCGATGCTGGAGCCATCAGATTCCCAGGAAGCTTTAGAATTTAGTCGGCGAGCTTTTGAGATCAGCGAGCAGTATGACATACCGGTGCTGCTGCGCACTACCACGCGCATCAGCCACAGCAAGACTGTGATCGAACCGGGGGAAGCCATCCCTCCTCAACCCGGGCACGAGCCAGCACAGAATCGCGCCAAGTATGTAATGATTCCCGCCCACGCCCGCAGGCGACATCGTGACCTGCTGGACCGAGTGGCGCAGCTGACCAAGCTTAGCAACAGTGACGAATTCAATCGTACCGAACCAGGTGATACCAGCCTGGGGAAGTGGTGCGTACGTTCGCTGCCAGCGTGGAGCGATTGGTGGTATTCGAGGAGCTGGATCGGGTACTGGAGATGCAGATTCGAGCACTGGGTATTGCCTGCGATGCCAGGCCGGACAGTATGCTGCTTGGAGAACTATCCGCTCAAGCCGCCGCTCAGGTGATAGATGGCAGCGAGATGCCCGTGCTTCCTGCACCCGAAGTTCCGCCACGACCTCCGGTAATGTGCGCCGGCTGCCCACATCGGCCTGTCTTCTATGTCCTCAAGAAGCTGAAGTGCTATGTGACTGGCGACATCGGCTGCTACACATTAGGTGCCCTTCCTCCGCTGGAGGCGCTCCAGACCTGTCTATGTATGGGCGCAGGCATAGGCCAGGCTCACGGCATCTCGCAAGTCTACGACGGTGAGCGACCAATTGTGGCGGTCATCGGCGATTCTACCTTCATTCATTCCGGCATTACCGGTCTCATCAATATGGTCTATAACCAGTCAACGGCCACCGTGGTGATCCTGGACAACCGCACCACCGCGATGACCGGCGGGCAGTTCCATCCAGCCACTGGAAAGAACCTGCGCGGCCAGCCGGCTCCTGAGCTAGATTTGGCCAAGCTGTGCCAAGCGATCGGCGTCCAGCGCGTGGAGGTCGTGGAATCGTATGATGTGGCGCGGCTGGAAGAGGTCCTCCGCGCAGAGATCGAAGCCGAGGAGATT
>JALGTY010000174.1 GCA_029821145.1 Candidatus Zipacnadia bacterium | reverse complement strand
AGCACCAACGGCGGCAATACGTGGCACACTGACAACATGGGTCCTGAGGGCGATGGCGTTGGCGAGTACGTGATCCGCCTCGATATGCGCCGCTATCGCGCAAGCGGCTGGATGATCTCGCCGGTCGTTGACGCTGCCGGCCAGGACGATCTCCCAATCAAGCAGCCGCTGCAGGTGGACTCGGTTCAGCTTTCGATTGACGCCGAGCTTCCGTATCACACCGGCATCATCATGAGCCTGCGCTGGGGCGACACACCTTACTATGACTCCGGCTCGTGGACCGACTGGCTGCCAGTGCCCCTTGATACTGGCCCGGTCGGCGCATACGGTCGGTACGTGCAGTGGCGCGCCGAGCTCTACACGGACGATCGCACCGTCAGCCCCGCACTGCGCGCAGTTACCATCGAATCCGAGCACGAGCAGGCCCCCGCCACGGATGACCTGCGCGTCATCGAGTTCAGCAATGCGGAAATCCTGCGGTCCTCCTACGAGTTCAGCGACGAAGACTATCATCATCCCAAGTTACGGGAACTGCGCGAGGTCTGCGACCTGGACAAGGTCATTGCCGGGGCCGAAGACGACTGGGAGATAATGCAGCGGCTGATGCGCTGGGCGTATCTGATTCCGCTGCCCAATTGCATCATCTGTCCCTGGGACGCGCTGAAGTGGATTGAGATCAACCGCGACGAAGACGGAGAGATCATCGTCAACGAGTACGAGACGCGCCGCCGCGACAGGATGTGTCTGTACTCGAACGTGTTGCTGGCCGAGATGCTGCTGGCCTGCGGCATTCCGGCTCGCCATGTCAACATCAACTCTCAGGGCATCAGCGGCCATGAGATTTGCGAGGCCTGGTCCAACGTCCACGGCAAGTGGATTCATCTCGATGCAACGCGCGACTTCTACTGGATTGAAGAGTCAACTGGCGAGCCGCTGTCCACGCTGGATGTCCGCCAGGAGCTGGTCCGGCACCTGGACAAGCCCGAAACCTGGGAGGACCCGCATGTGTTCCGTCTCGGTGCCAAGATTCACGAAGATCAGCGCATCGCGGCGTACGAGGGCGGCGAGTGGGTCGAGCAGGAGGACGCCGGCGACCATATCTACCAGACGATGGCACATTTCCGCATCGTCCCGCGCAACGACTATTACAGCCGGCCCTATCCGTTGCCGGTCAGCCAGGGCGCGGAGGTCTGGGGCTGGGACGGTTATCTCAACTGGGCCGATGACATGGTGCCGCCGCTGACGCACTTCTCGCATCACACCAACCGCCTGGGCGACTTTTACTGGACCAATAATCAGGCCCACATGACCTTGCTACGCACCGGACAGCGGCAGTTGAGTGTGCTGCTTGAGCATGACATGCCCAATTTCGCTCGTTACGAGGCCTCGATAGACGGCGGCGAATGGGCTCCGGTAGAATCAGGTTTCACGCTCGAGCTTAAGCCCGGCACTACCGAGCTGGCCGTCCGCGCGGTCAACACGATGGACCTGCCCGGCCCTGTCAGCCGAGCAGTAGTGGAACTGGCGCAGTAGCGCCGCCATCCACGATGGCATCTACCCCAGGAAACACCAAAGTCCCCGCCTTCATCTGGCGGAGACTTCGTTGTCACTACTGTGTCAGGTTTTAGCTATGCAACAACCATGACGTTTTCGGCACGAGGGCCTTTGGCGTCCTCGACGATGTCGAATTGGACTTCGTCGTTCTCTGCCAGTGACCGGTAGCCTTCGCCGGCGATGGCGGAGAAATGGACGAACACGTCATCTGAGTCAGGCGTCTCGATGAAACCGAAACCCTTGTGGTCATTGAACCACTTGACTTTGCCTGTAGCCATAAAAAAACGCACCTCCTTCTTTCTCTTTAGCTAGTCATTCGCGCCTAGCTTGGGAGGAGGTACGTCTTTGCATCAAGCTGTCAGCCGACTACTCTAGCTACTCAATAGATCTCTTCGGCATGCATTCGTCCACCGAAGCACCATAACCATAGCACGTTTCGACAGGCATTGTCAAGGAAAACTTTTGCACACCTTACTTTGTCATTCAAATTGGTGTTGCCAGCAACGGCCCACGTATGAATTACATGTTTTGCATGAACTATTGACAAAATGCTGAATGCCTAATAGAATACACTGCCGTGACTAGTCATACCAAGCTGGGAGTGGAATACAATGCGTGAGAGCCCGTCAATTGACGAGATGTTTTATGGGACTGTGACTGTCGGAGAGCGTGGGCAGATTGTCATTCCCGCAGAGGCACGCGCCGAGTACGAGATATCACCGGGTGAGAAGTTGTTGATCTTTGGACATCCCAGTCGGGTCGGAGTGATTATGGTGAAGATGTCAGGGGTGTCCGAGTTTATTGAGATGATGAAAGGCGCCCTCGCACTTGCCGAGAGCGTTGTCTCGGAGCAGGACAGCTCCGAAGAGTCATCATAAAGGGGGAGTTGAAATGACTCCGCGAATGAGCATGGTTTGCAGACTATGCTTCAGCATTGGCATTGCGAGCATGCTGGTGCACGGTGCCTCAGTCGGGCAGTCGGCCCTGGCGCAGATACCCGAGGCGGCTGGCGAACAGGCGACCAGCGAGGCTGCTGAGCCATTGACCTTGACCCTTGAAGATGCCGTGACAATGGCGCTGCAGAGGAACTGGGACATTCAGCTTGCCGATCTGGCCCTGGCCGAGGCTGAGGCGGCGATCGGCGAGGCGAAAGCTCCCGATCGTTTCCAGCTAAGCCTTGAGTCGTCCTATTCGCGTCTCGGGCCGCAGACCGTCGCCATGCCGTCGGATCACGCTCACAAGTACGGCGTGGCCCTGTACAAGTCGCTGTACTCATCAGGCCGCAACCAGACCATCTTGACCTTGGCCCGGCTCAATGTTGATGTCAAGGGGCTCGAGACCGTGGTCGCCCGCCGCCAGATCGCTCTGGATGCCGCGACGGCCTTCTACAATGTCGCCCGTGCAATCGGCTTCTTTGAGGTGGCCGGCGAGAAGCTGACCAGCGCTCGCGAGCACTGGCGTCTCGCCTCGGCCCGCTATGAGGCCGGCGCTGTGCCCCGATTTGATGTGATGCGCGCAGAGGTGGAGGTTGCCAACGCCGAGCAACAGCTCATCGTTGCTCAGGCCGCCGTGGAGATCGCCAAAGGCGTGTTGAAGAGGCTGTTGGCCATTGAGGTCACTCAGCCCCTCCAACTCGTCACCACGCCTCACCCCTCGCCGATAGTAGTTGACCCCAATCTCTGCATTGCTATGGCCAATCAGCGCCGTGAGGAGATCGTCGTGCTCGACACCAGCTCGACCGGATTCGCTAGAGACTACGCCTGGAACCTCACGCTCAGCTTAAGCAAGTCGCTTAGTGATGGCGGGGCTTCCCGGTCGAAAGAGCAACAGGCCTTGTGGCGCGCAGAGCAGGCCAGGGCGCTACTGGGTAAGGTGGCGGACGATATCGAGTTGCAGGTATGGCATGCTTACCTCAACCTTGAAGAGACCAGGCATCGTCTCAGCTTGGCGGCCAAGACCGTCGAGCTGGCCCAGGAGGCGCTGCGCATCGCTGAGGTCCGCTACGATGCCGGCCTCGCGACACCCGTCGAAGTCACTGACGCCCGGGTGGCCCTCGCCGCCGCCCGCACCAACCAGGTTGATGCAATCTACGGCTACCAGATAGCCGAAGCAAAGCTACTGAGTGCCATCAATGCATCCGAGGATGACCTTGAGCTATTGGCACCGAGGAGTGAAACGCAGTGAAGCGATTTCTTCTACCAGTACTGGTCCTCCTTGTCATCGCAGCCGTAGGTGTTGTGGTTACCAACAAGATACGGACCGCGAAAGCCGCCCAGGCGGACAATGAGGTCGAGGTCTCCACTGTCGTCGAGGTAGTAGAAGCCCGTCGTGGGGACATCCAGCAGTCTTTTATGCTCACAGGCTCCATCGAAGCCGACGCCGAAAGCGGTGTCGTCTCCAAGATCCCCGGCAAAGTCACGCGGGTTCACGTGGATGAGGGAGCCTATGTGCACAGGGGGCAGCTTCTGGTCGAATTGGAGCGCGGCGATCTTTCCGCTCAACTTCGCCAGGCCAAAGCCGGCGTCGCCGCAGCCCAGGCGAGGTTGAGACAAGCCGAAACCGGCACCGGCCTCCAGGAGGCGCAGACCAGCGCTGGTATTGAGGCCGCCGAAGCCGCGCTGGCCTCTGCACGCGCACGACTCCGTCAGGTCGAAACCGGCGCCGAGGTTACCCGAACGCAGACTACGACCTCCATCCAGCAGGCTCGCGAAGCGCTCAATGCCGCTAACGCTCGCCTTGACATGGTCGTGGAGGGCGCGCGCAGCCAGCAGGTCGAGCAGGCCGGCGAGGCTGTGAAGCAGGCCAGGGCAAGCCTCGACACTGCCCGCACCAATTTGCGCAGGGCCGAAAAGCTCCTGGCCCAGGGTGCGATGGCCCAGCAGCAGTATGATGCCGCCAAGCTCCAGTTCGATGTCGCGCAGGCGCAGTACAACAGCGCGCGGCAACAGCTTGACCTGGTGCGCGAAGGCCCCCGCAGCCAGGAGGTCGAGCTGGCCCGCGCACAGGTTGAGCAGGCCAGGTCTGCTCTCGTTCTGGCCGAGGCCAACCAGGCCCAGAACCGCATCAGGCAGCAGGAGATCGAAGCCGCCCGCGAGGGCGTTCGCTCTGCCGAGGCATCGCTGAAGTTGGCCAAGGCCTCTACCGCCCGCAACTACATCAGCCGTGAAGACGTGCAAGCCGCCAGCGCCGCACTCAGGCAAGCCAGAGCCAACGTCGCATATATCCAGGCCCAGATCGGCTACACCTACATCCGCGCACCGATGGCAGGAGTCGTAACAGAGTCTTCCATAGACCCGGGAGAGGCGGCGATACCTGGGATGCCGCTTCTCACCATCACCGACAACAAGTCCGTCTTTGTGCGCGGCAGTCTGCCGGAGATGCAGCTCAGCAAGACCGCCGTCGGCCAGCAGGTCGCGGTCACTATTGATGCCCTTCCTGAACAGGAATTCGTCGGTGATATCATAGAGATCATTCCCGCCGCCGATGTCCAGACGCGCACCTTTGACATCAAGGTGCGCATTGACAATACCGACGGCCGGCTCAAGCAGGGGATGTTCGCGCGAGTGGTCATGATCACTGCTCGCGTCGAAAGCGCCGTTATTGTGCCCAGAGTCGCTGTCATCGAGCAGGAGAACCGGCAGGTGGTATATGTGGCTGAGGGTGAGCAGGCCAAACGTGTGCCGGTAGAGACCGGCCTCAGCAACGAGACCGACATCGTTATCACCCAAGGCCTTGAAGTTGGCGAGGCGGTCATTATCAAGGGACAGACACAGGTGCGCCCAGGCCAGCAGGTGCGACCAAAGACGGCCGAGGGGGGTAGCCGGTGAATCCTGCCAAATTCTCCGTTAGTCGCCCTGTTACGGTATTGATGGGAGTCTTCGCGGTGCTCGTGTTGGGTTTCACCGCCTTTACACAGCTCAAAGTTGACCTCATGCCCGACATCACCTTTCCCGTAGTCGCTATTGTCACTCGCTACCCCGGTACGCCGCCGGAAGAGGTTGAAGAGTTCGTCACCAAGCCGATTGAAGAGGCCGCCGCGATAGTTGAAGACCTGAAGAGCATTCGCTCCATCTCCCGCGAGGGCCTTTCGGCGGTCATCATCGAGTTCGATTGGGGCAAGGATATGGACTGGGCCGCCTTTAATGCCCGCGAGAAGGTGGACCCCGTCATCGAGCGCCTGCCTGCAGATGTCCACCGCCCCATCATTATGAAGCTCGACCCCGCAACCATGCTCCCCATTATCACCGTGGACGTTGCCGGCATACAGGATATGCGCCGTCTTCGAGAGATTACCAATGATGACATCAAGCCGGAGCTTGAGAAGCTCGTCGGGGTGGCGGCGGCCAACATCTATGGCGGCTTGCAGCGAGAGATTCTCGTCGAAGTGGACCGACAACGATTACGGGCCTATGAACTTCCTGTTGCGCAAGTTGAGAATGCCCTCCGCAGCGAGAACCTCAACGTTCCCGCCGGCTTTACTACCGAGGGTCCTCGCGAGTTCACGATCCGGGTCGTCGGTCAGTTCTCGTGCGTCGCCGACATCTCTGACGTCGTGGTTGCTACTCGCAACGACGTGCCCGTTTACCTCCGCGACCTGGCCGTAGTCACAGATACCCACAAGCAGGTACGCAGCTACGCCCGCATCAATGGCCAGCCCTGCGTCAGCCTGGCCATCGTCAAGGAGACCACAGCCAACACCGTAGAGGTCTCGAAGGTAGTGCGCGAGGCCATAAGAACTTTGCCGGAAAAGCTGCCTCCGGGCATAGAGCTAACGGCCACCTGGGACCAGGCGGACTTTATCCAGGACGCCCTTCACAATCTCTACGGCGTCGCCGTTGAGGGCGCTGTCCTCGCCATGCTCATCATCTTTCTATTCCTGGCCACCGTGCGCGGCACTCTCGTCGCCGGCATCTCCATTCCTCTGTCCGTGCTGGCCACATTTGTATTGATGTACTTTGGCGACATGACCCTCAACATCATCACTATGGGCGGGTTGGTCCTCGCCATCGGCAGAATAGTGGATGACTCCGTGGTGGTGCTGGAGAATATCTACCGCCACGTCGAGGAAGGCGAGCCTGTCATAGACGCGGCCATCGGCGCCACCGGCGAGTTGGCTATGGCTATCGTCGCGGTCACCCTCACCACCATGTGCGTATTCTTCCCCATTATCTTTGTCGGTGGCATGGTCTCAACCCTCTTCACGCCCATGTCCCTGGTAGTCATGTTCGGGCTTCTCGCCTCTATGGTTGTGGCTCTTACCGTTATCCCGATGCTGGCAACGCGTCTCATGCCGGCGTACCACGAAGAGACCGAACCAGAGGAACGCAGACAGGGCTTGTTATTGCGCATGACTGGTGCCTTCAACCGAGGCTTTCATGCGGTGGCTGGCTGGTATCGCCGGGCAATAGGCTACTGCCTCAACCATCGCGCCATTGTAACGGCAACAGCCGCCGGCTTGTTTGTCGCCAGCCTGATGATGGTAATGTTGGTGGGATTTGAATTCTTCCCCGAGATGGATCGGGGAGAGATGGAAGTGGTGGTGGAAACGCCGGTGGGGTCATCGGTAGAGCACACCAACGAGGTAGCGCAGCAAATAGAGAAGTTCGTTCTGCAGATCCCCGAACTGGAGAACGTGGAGGTGTCGCTGGGAGAGAGCGAAGGCGGGATGCGCTCGATGCGTGGCGGCGTTTCCGGCATCCGCATGGCCAACTTCCAAATCACCCTCGTGGACCGCAAAGAGCGCCAGCGCACTACGGAGCAGGTCGAAACCGAGTTCCGCGACTTCCTTGCCACCATCCCCGGCATAACCTCTCGCTTTGAAGAAACGATGGGGCCCGGCATGGGAGCCGACGTAGAAATCACCATTACCGGCGATGAGCTGACTGTGCTCAGTCGCTTGGGAGAGGAGGCCCTCGAGGCGCTAAGAGACGTGCCTGGACTTTCCGATCTCCGTCTTGACTGGGAAGCCGGCAGCCCCGAGTATCAGGTATTTGTGGATCGTGATAAAGCAGGGCGCCTTGGCCTTGCAGCCGGCGATATCGCTCACACGATCCAAACCCTGGTGCAAGGTACACGGGAACTCACCAAGTACCGCGAAGCTGGCAAAGAATATGACATTACCGTGCGCGCGAAGCAGGCCGATCGTGAGTGGATTGAGGTCGTCAAACAGACCGACATCGTTGCCCCCTCGGACGCCGTAGTGCCACTGACCGAGGTCGCGACAGTGCGCACGGTGCTGGGCCCGACGCAAATTAGCCGCGACGAGCGGCGCCGCTCCGTCACCGTTGAAGGCGGCAAATCAGAGCGCGCTCTTACCGAGATAATGGCCGATGTAGATGAGCGGATGCAGGCAATCGAGTGGCCCGAAGGTTACCGCTACCAGTTCGGCGGAGCCGAGGAGGACCGCCAGGAAGCGTTCGCAGGCATGGGGTTGGCCCTTATCATCGGCATCCTCCTCATCTACATCATCCTGGCATCCCTGTTTGAGTCCCTGGTGCATCCTTTCACAATCATGTTGGCCATTCCTCTGGAAGTCATCGGTGTCTTCATAGCACTGCTGCTCACCGACACCAGCGTGAGCATCATGGTGCTGATGGGGCTCCTGATGTTGACTGGAATTGTGGTTAGCAACTCTATCCTGCTGGTACAGATGATCAATATACTGAGAGAACGCGGACTGCCGTTGCGAGAGGCGATAATCGAAGGTGGCGGTGTGCGCCTGCGCCCCATTCTGATGACCGCTATTGCGACGCTCTTTGCGATGATACCCTTGGCCCTGGCTCTACGCGCCGGCTCGGAGATGTGGCAGCCGCTGGCAATTACCGTCATCGGCGGGCTCATCACTTCCACCTTCCTGACGCTGTTTGTGGTACCGGTAGCCTATAGCCTCTTTGAGCAGGCCGGTGCCTCGCTTAGTAGGGCTCTTCACTTATCCAAAGCGCGCCAATAGGAGGAGGCCAGACCTATGGCATCTGAGGAATCTTCCGCAGACCGCGTATTCCTGCTGATGATCTGTGAGACATTATTTGCGCAGAGAATTGGCGAACTTCTGGACGAATTGGGCTTGCCGGGCCACACCAGCTTCAGCGGCGTCTCAGGTCTGGGTCGCAGCGGCCGCCGTGAGGATTCCGACATCTGGCCTGGCGGCAACTCCATCATACTGGTCGCCCTCCCCGACGATGCTGTCGCCGACGAGGTAGTCACCAGGGCCGAGCGGATCATTGCCGACGACTACCGCAAGCGCCCCGGGTTTGCGGCATTCAAGCTCCACGGCACCCAGCTTGCCTGATCATTTGCCCCATACTCCATCTCATTCGTGTGGGCATGTGTTGCCGTTACGGTTTGGCGTTGGCTTTCGGAGGAGCCGAACCGCCCCCAGCCCGACGCGACATAGTTTTCACTCCTCAAAGGTAACTAGCACCCCACGGAGAAATATCCCTCAACTACCGGGCCAAATATGCGTCTCGGAGGCGGAAGATATGTCTGAGCTTACATGTTTTGACGGCTGGTTGTATCGCGGTCTGTGCGGATTCATGATACTGCTGGCGGTGGCCCAATTAGCGGTTGCCCTCGCCGAGCCTTGCACGCTCTACAAGGCCGCTGATGTCGAAAACGCCCGCGAGAATGTGAAGCGCTACAAGTGGGCACAGGACCTCGTGAAGAGCTGGGAAAACTCCGTCGCCTACGCCATGGAGCAGGACCGACAGTTCTTCGAGGACATGATCTCGGAACTGACCAACTGGCCAGGATACGGCCAGAACTGCCCGGCATGTGTTGGCAAGCAGTCCTCGATGGGCGAATGTGGGATCTACCGGTGGAGCATCAAGGACCCGGACAAGCTCACGTGCAAGTACTGTGGCACAGTCTATCCCAACCCTGACTACCCGGAAACCGGCTCCATGACGTGCCCCAAGATGGGGCAGACCTTCACTTATTATGAGACCGAGGCCGAGCGCGCCCACCCCGACGAAAGCCCCAACAAGTATGCTTTCAAGTGGGCTTCTTGGCCGGTTCACAGCAGTTGGAGCGGCATTATCAGGTCGAATAAGTCCGGCTGGTGTATGGGTAGGATACTGCCGCTGGCGAAGCTTTACGCCGTCACCGGTGAGGTTAAGTATGCCGAGCGCTGCGCCTGGATCTTGGACCGCGCCGCGCGCTGTTACCCTAACTGGCTGTTTCATTCGTACAACGGCACCTATGCCGACTGCCCGCCGGCGGAAGCCGCTGCCAACCTGGGCAAATATGGTGGCGGCGGGAAGTTCCCCAAGGAGGTCATCATTGACCCCTTCAACCGCCACCAGTTCAAGGACCATGCCAGACTATGCAACGGCTTCTGGGGCGCGGGCCGCTACGGCTGCAGCGGCAGCGATGGCGGCTATATACTCAGTTGCACCGTCGCCTATGACCTGATTCGCGACGCCAAGTACGAGGACGGCAGCCCGGTAATCACCCCGGAAATGGACAAGCGGATCGTTGATGATCTGATCCTGGCCGGCACGACGGATAGCGAGTACTGGAAGAACATCAATAACAAATCCGGCCGCGGACGGGCACTCAGCGCCGCCACAGCAATCATGTTCGGCCGTCCCGCAGG
>JALGTY010000173.1 GCA_029821145.1 Candidatus Zipacnadia bacterium | reverse complement strand
CATGACCGCCGCAAGGCGATTCTGCGCGCGGGCAATCCCGAACACCCGACCGTCGTCTCGCTCGATTTCACCAAGATGTGCGGCCATTACCACCCGCCGACACAGACGCTGATGGTCCATGCGTGTGGCCAGGAGCTGGCCTCTGATCTGGGCTACATGGGCTCATGCCACTTCCTGACGACGCAATGGATCAAAACCTATCCGGCCCACAACTCCCTCACCCTGCGCAAGGAGGACGGGAGTCCTCATGGCACCGGCAGACTTCGTGGTGATCTGCGCAAGCATTTCATCTCCACACCGACTTGCCAGATAGTTGACACCGCCGAGTATGACGAGGCGGATTGGGCGGCCGCTGGCGAAGATGAGGTTGGCGAATTCAGCCACCAGGTCATACTCATGGTGCCCTCCGAACACCACCAGTACGTCGTTGATATAGTGCGGGGCAAAGGCGGGGCCACTCACGACTACTATCTCCACTGTCACGGCCTTGGCTTCGATACCGATGGCATCGAGCTGGATGCGGTCTCCGATCCTGACCAGGACCTGTACGATTACAGCGGCTGGACGTTCAGTTGCGGCGAGGGCTGGGGCTCGCGCAATATACACGAATTGGCCGCCGGCAAGTCCGCCGGGCCCTGGCGCGCCACCTGGTCGCGGGTGGATGATTACCGTGGCCAACCGAAAGAGCAGCCGCTCATCCACGACGACGTTTTCATGCGCCTATGGATGGTTGACGAGCCAGGCAGCGAGGTCATTGTCGGCACCGGCCCGGCCCAGCGCTATCTGCGCAACAACGACTTCGGGCGCACCATGAAAGTCCTCTGCGTGCGCCGGCCAAACACCGAGAATGTTGACACCTTCGCCGGCATCATTGAGCCGTACCAGAATGAGCCTTTCGTCAAGGACGTTCGTCGGCTCGACCTCGATTGTGACGATGGCTACACTATCGGCCTGGCGGTCGAGACCATTCATGGCACCGACTACATCATCACCTATGGCGGCCCGGGCGAACCGCCAGAAGTCCACGTCGAGGATAGCGGCCACGTCATCAGCACCGACGGCGATATCGCGGTGGTGTCTTACCCAACTACAGGGGGCGCGCGGCTGCTGGTAGCGGGCGGCGAATACCTGAAGGCCGACGGCTTCTCGCTCACGCTTGATGCCCCGGCCGAGTTGAGTGGTCGCCTGCTCGACTTCAATGATGTCGAAGACACTCTGACCGTGGAAAGCACCGACGCGATTCCCGAAGGCAATGTCCTGGCAGGCCTGCCGATAATCGTTCAGCACACCGAGGACCGTTCCACCTTCACCATCGGGTCAATTGAAGCCCTCGGCGACAACAAGCATCTGCTTCGTCTTGACGACCAGCCGCATCTGGTCAACAACTGGCTGCTGGTGCGGCAGGTGGATCAGAGCGGCATCCTGATCGAGCCGCCGCCGGTGCTGGACAGTAAGAAGAGTGCCTACAAGGTCTATGCCGGCGAGCCGGGCAAGCTGCGGATGCTGGGGCCACTGCGCGGCTTCGGCAGCAGGCACATCTACTCGGAAAGCGGCACCCTGATGCACTCCTTCAGAAGTGTCCTGACCGACGACTACACCGGCGTAGAGCCCGGCCAGGAGATCGCCATCACCCGCCTCGAAAAGGGCAAAGATACGGTCTCTGTCACCAACTTTGCCTACGCCGCCACAGACGGCTGATTTGGACT
Organism: Candidatus Zipacnadia bacterium; assembly: GCA_029821145.1. Lineage (GTDB taxonomy): Bacteria > Armatimonadota > Zipacnadia > Zipacnadales > UBA11051 > UBA11051. The sequence continues at coordinate 5,172 of JALGTY010000173.1, read as the reverse complement.
GCCAACAGCGAAGTGATGGTCACAATGAAGCAGTTACTAATGCTCTTGGCCACGGTAGTGCTGGCTGTCAGCAGCGCCGCAAGAATGAAACTCAGGTAGTGGCTGCTACAATGACAGATATCCACTGCATAGAGGAGCTGATGATGAAGAAAGTGTTGTTAACCTGGGCAGTACTGCTGTGCGCAGCGTCAATTCCGGCTTGGGCCGCCTTCGAGCGCAACTATTACACTGAAGACAAGCTGGACATTATGCGCAGCAACCTGGAGAAGTATGAGTGGGCCAGAGGCAAGCGCAATTCTGCTCTGGCCGGCGCCGACCGCTGGGCCAAGTACGACGATGAGAGGCTCTTGACGCTGGTGGTGCCACCCGAGGTGCCACGCGGCTACCAGATCCACAATTTCGGCTGCCCGGTCCACGGCATCAAGGTCCACGAGAAGGGCCTCTACAGGTGGATCATTGATTTCGACAACCCGTGGAAGGTCAAATGCCCGGTCGGTGGGGAGGAGTATCCCTCCAACGATTTCGGCGCGTTCCTGGCCTCCGGCATGAAGGACCGCTCGCTGCTCACCGGTGACTACCCCGATGACGGCTGGGGCTGGAACAAGGAGGGCGATGAGACCAACTACTGGTTTGTTGCCTACTATGCGCACTGGAGCATGAGCCGCTTCACGATGCCGGCCATCTCCAGCCTCGGGCAGGCCGCAATTGTCGCGCCGGACCCCGAGCAGGCCAAGCTCTACGCCCACAAGTGCGCCCTGTTGCTCTGGCAGCTTGCCGAGTACTATCCCGACTACGAGTACAAGAGCCAATCCCGCGAGGCCAAAGAGCATAACCCCAACTACAATGGCAAGTGGACCAACATGATCTGGGAAGTCAGGACTCCGAACGTCTGCGCTCCGGCTTATGATGCCATTCGGCCATTCTTGCCCCAGGACAAGGCCCTGCAACAACGCGCAGGCAAGACCGCCGAGGAGATAGATGCCACCATACGCGAGCAACTGCTCATGGAATGTGCCCGCTGTATCACCGACGGCTCTCACCGCATCGCCGGCAACTACGGCAGCCATCAGAGGTCGCTGCTGATGCTGGCCGCGGTGCTTGGTGAGGACGCCCAGAACCCAACGCGCGAGGAGATGATCGAGTACATCGTTGAGAACCCGAAGCCCGCCACCGCGCAGGACATAGGGCTGCGGGACGCGCTGGTGAATCTGGTCTATCGCGACGGCATGCCACGGGAATCCATCGGCTACAACCGTGGCTGGGTCAACAGCCTCTCAACCATAGCGGCATCGCTCGCAGAGGCGGGCCTGGGTGTGAACTTCTTCGAAAACCCCCGCTTCCAGAGGCTTCTCACCTGGCCGTTTGATGTAATGATAGCCGGCAGGTTCATCCCGCCACTGGGAGATAGTGGCAACATGTTCGCTCACGGCAGCCCGCTTAGCGCCAGCATTGCGGCCCTGGCGATCCCGTACTTCCAGGAGCCCCGCATCGCTCAAGTCATGCGCGCCAGCCCCGGGGCCGGACGCGATCTATTCAAGAAACCGCTTGATGAGATCGTCGCCGAACTCCCGGAAGCTGAAGACATCCCATTCGGCGCAGATTCATTCCATTTCCCAGCTTACGGTCTGGCGTATCTGCAAAGCGGCGGTAACGACAGCCTCACCTCCAGCGTGTTGTTCTATGGCAACTACCCCTGTCACGCCCATTCCGATCAGCTCAACATGTTGCTCTTCTCGCAGGACAATGCCCTGCTCACCGACATCGGCTATCCCGAACAGACCGACTCGCGCAACCACAAGCGCTACGCATTCTTCGGCAACACGGTAGCGCACAACACGGTGGTCGTGGACGCCGGCAAGCAGACCCGAGGCCCAGGCATACTCTACGCCTATCAGCCCACCGGCTTCGCGCAGGTAGTGGACGCCTCGTGCGAAGGGGCATACAGGAACAAGGTGACGCTCTACCGGCGTGCCAACATGCTCGTGGAACTCTCGCCAATGCACAGCTACCTCTTCGACGTCTTCTACGTGCGCGGCGGCAGCCAGCACGATTACATAGCACTGGGCGCACCGTCTGAGACCTCCTGCGACCCGCCTCTGGGCCCGGTGCAGGAAAAGGGCACTCTCGCCGGCGAGGATGTCCCCTACGAGCACTTCTATGATGACGAAAGGTATGCCGCGAAACCGTTGGGGTCGATGTCATACGGTGGGTATCGCGGCAGCGGCTTCCAGTACCTGTTCAACGTCAGACGTGCGCCGCTGCAGGGACAGGCGATCTTCGAGTGGCGGCTGAAGGAGCCTGCCGAGGGCAAGACCAAGTACCCCTGGCAGGGCATCGGCCTGCGCGCGCATTTGATAGGCGAGGGCGATGAGATCATCGCCGCCGACAGCAAGCCGCAGAAGTACAAGTACCTGCCCGACACCATCCAATTCATGCTCCGCCGACGCACCGGCGAGGACCTCGCCAGCAACTTCGTGACCGTCTATGAGGCGTACAAGGACGCTACCTTCATCAACAGTGTTTCGTCCGTGAGTCTGGAGCCGGACGATGGGCAGGCGGTTGCGGCCCGCATCGAACTGCCTGACGGCAGCGCGCACTACGTGTTCCATTCGCTGATGCCGGAGCAACCCTATGTCCTGGACGGCAAGGTAAATGTGACCGGACAGGCCGCGTGTCTGGCTCTGGACATTGATGGCAAGCCGCTCAGGGCCATGCTGCTCAACGGTACGCAACTCTCGATAGGAGATTTCGCGCTCAACAGCGGAGGCCAGCAGAAGACCGAGATCGTCTCTGTGGACTATGCAAATGGCATCGTGGAAATAGCCGACCCGCTGTTGACAGATCTCTTCCTGCCCGGACAGGTCGCCATCGTCGCGCCTGATGGCTTTGCCGATTCCCTGACCATGCAGAGCGTGATAGATGCGACGCATTTTTCCATCGGCGACGAGGACCTGCGGGTTGCCGGCGGGCCGGTCAATGATGTCATCTCGGATCAGAACCGGATCGTCACCAGTGTCTCGACACCCCACACGGAGGTCGGCATGACGGTGCTCAACAGTCTGCTGCAGCCGCAGGGGCGCCTTGCCGGTGGCGACAGGATTACTATTGACCGTGGCGACATGGGGCTGCTGGAGCCTGAGAGCTTCCCGAAGGAGCCGGACGGATCGCATCCGCGCTTCTGGGTTGTAATGGCCGGCCCGGGAGATGAACTCCTCATACCGAGCTTCGTAGAGTTCGCCAGGAAGCAGTAGCCTCCAACGCCGAAACTCAACTCGCCGGCGAAAGACTGGCCCGAGCCGATAGCGCATTCGGCTCGGGCCGAACTCCAGCTCATTCACCTTCCACGTACTTCGGGCTGCCGACGTGGGGGGGAAGATTCCTGCCGACCGCAGAGCGCTCTATTGACCACAAGTTGGAGGTATTCTAGCCTCCGTGCGCTGCTTTTTGGAGAGCACGAAGCACATCATGGACCTCAAATGGCTTAGCCAGGAAGTCCTTGATCTTAGGTTCGAGCCGCTCGCGGGTGGCGTCATCAATGGATCGGCCGCTGGCGATCACCACCGCAGCCTCCGGATCAATGGCCAACATCTCCTCCAAGCATTGCTCGCCTTCCAGCTTGGGCATTATCAGGTCCAGCAGGACTACGTCAATTTCCTCGTGGCGCGCGCGAAAGACCTCTAAGCCTGCCTCGCCGTCCAGTGCTTTAAGCGTGTGATGGCCGGAGTTCTCCAGTATGTCACAGAGTAATCTGGCCACGGCTGGCTCGTCGTCCACCACAAGCACGGTTAGTGGCTCAAGGCTGACAGCAGACTCCTCCGTGACTTCCTCAACTGTGGCTACGGGCTCGGCCGCAGGTAGATACACTTTGAAGGTTGTTCCCACGCCGGGCTCGCTGGAGACCCGGATAGATGCACCATGTGAGTCTACAATGCCGTGAACGATCGCCAGACCCAGCCCGCTGTGATTCGCACGCTCCTTGCTCGTATAGAATGGCTCAAAGATGTGCTCAAGATGCTCTTGTTCAATTCCCACGCCCGTATCAGAAACGCTCAGTACGACGTATCGCCCTGCAGCCTGCTCTGCGTCTGGTTTGTCCACAACGAGATTCTCCGCAGCCATTTTCAAGGCTCCACCGTCGGGCATGGCTTCAGCGGCGTTGATGCCCATGTTTAGCAACGCTTGCTCCATCTGTTGAGGATCGGCTTCAACGTGCCATAGGTCCTCCTGCACACTTGTCTGAATGATAATCAGCTTCGAAATGGTCCGCTCCAGAATGAGTTGGACATCCTCTACCGATTCCGCCAAGTAAATGCTCTGTTTCCGCGGCTCCACCTGTCGGCTGAAGACCAACAGTCTCTTCACCAGACTGGCCGCCCGCCAACCTGTACTTATCATCTCCTGCAGGTTGGTAGTCGTCTGAGCGTCGAAGTCGCCGGTCAGCAGCATCAGCTCCGCTTGGCCGATCAGGGCCTGCAGTATATTGTTGAAGTCGTGGGCGATTCCCGCCGCCAGGGTGCCAACTGCTTCCATTTTCTGCGCGCGACGGAGCTGTTCCTCGGCGCGCTTCCGATCGGTAATGTCGCGGGTGACGCCCAGGATGCCTGTGGGCTGTCCATTGGCGTCGTGCAGGAACGTGACGGTCACCTCCCCCCATCGTGTAGAGCCGTCCTTACAGGTGAACTCCAACTCCAGGGTCCGCGACCTGTCGGGATCCTTCCCTGCCATTTTTTCCAGGGCCAGTTCTTCCCCGAAAGCCGCTCTGGCTACGTCAAGACTCGCTGGCGTCAAGGCGTCTTCGATGTTCTGGGCCATGAGTTCTTCCACGCTGTAGCCTCGGCCTTGCGTCGCCGAGGGACTCAGGTAGGTATAGCGCAGATTCATGTCCATGATCCAGATGATGTCTGACACCCGGTCCGCGATCATGTGGTAGCGCTCTTCGCTCTCCCGCAGTGCCTCCTCCGCTTGCTTGCGCTCGGTAATGTCCTCGCCAGAAAAGAGGACGGCACAAATATCGCCGCCCTCATCAAGCACTGTATTGTGGAATGCGATGCTCCTCTCCTCGCCATTCTTGTTCAACAGAGGGTTCTCATAGTATTCCACCGGCTTGACCTCTCCGGCTAGCAACTGCCTGAAAACCCCTCGTACTTCCTCTCGGTGCCTTTCGGGAACAAG
>JALGTY010000172.1 GCA_029821145.1 Candidatus Zipacnadia bacterium | reverse complement strand
CGGCTGAGACGCCGCCAGCTTGATTTCTTTCGCAAGGCAATTTCCTGGGTTTCTCACATGAACTTCTTTACCAGGCCAAGGATGCCCTGCTTCCAGGCTACGCGGTGGGTGAGGCCCTCGGCGCCGGCTAACTCGTGCTTGTGGTCCAAGTACCACCGGTAGGAGCGGATCAGGGCCTCGGCGTTGCTGTAGTTGGCCTGCCAGCCGAGAGCCTCCTGAATCTTTTCCGACGAAACAAACGAATCCTTGTCAGCGGTGCCATAGACCCACTTGTAAAGCGGCGAAATGCGCAGCAGCCAGAACAATTCGAGGAATGGTTTGACCAGCCACGCCTTCGTAGTCATGACGCGTGCGCCGGTGCCGGCGTACTCGCACATCGCACCGACATCCGCCAGCACCGTGCCGAACTGTGTGGCCCCGACGTTGAAAGTATCATTGGCCTTCTCTTCGGGCAGTGTCAGCATCAGGTAGATGGCACTGACCAGGTCCTCGACTTCGAGAAGTTGGTAGCGGTTGGTGCCATTTCCGATTACTGGAATCTTGCAGCCGCTTTCCACCCAGTCGTAAAGGATCTGAAAGACGCCCATGCGGCCCGTGCCTATGAAGGTCTTGGGTCGGACAATAGGCAGGCACAGGCCTTTTTCGCGATACTGCTGACAAAGCTCTTCCGCCTCAATCTTGGCCTCACCGTAGGAGCCCACGCCGACCAGTGGGTCATCTTCAAGAATCGGGTGCTTCTCAGGGACGCCATAGACCGCCGTCGAGGAGACGTACACTACTCGCTTGATGCCGTTTTGGATCGCTGCCTCAAGTACAGAGCGAGTGCCATCAACGCTAGTGCTGAAGATGTCTTTCTTCTTCCACAAGGGCAGAGCCGCGGCAGCGTGCACAACCAGGTCAGCTTCGGCCAGCAACTCCTGCATAGCCTCAGCGTCGCGGACATCAGCCTTGACGTAGGTGACGTTTTCGGGGTATTCAGACGAATCCAGTGGCGCGACATCAAGGACCGCGATTTCATCAAATCTGTCGGCCAGTTGATTGCACAGGTGAAAACCTAGAAATCCTGCGCCGCCGGTGACGGCAAGCTTCATTTAGTCATTCCTCCGGTGCCTCGTTTCGCATTGGACACAGGACGCAAGCCCGTTGTGCCACTGTATTATACAGGATTGGGAATTCAGGTAACAGAGCGGAGCGGGCCGCGCGTACATTGAAGTCAAACGGCAGGGCCCGGCTTCTGCGCCCTGCTTGCTGCACCAGTTCAGCAAAGCCCTGCATCGGCATCTGTCAAGCAAGCTCTATTCGGCAAAGACCCCGCCGAAATACGCGAAGTGCCCGAAGTATGCCAAGAGAAGGATGAAAATGATTCCCCAGACCCAGGCGGCTTTGCGCGAGACAGCCCCAGAGACGACAGCCTTGAACATCGGCAGGAGCAGCAGCACCACAAGGAGTGCACACGCCACAAGGGCGTAAGGTATAACAAGCAAGACAGGTTCACCCTGGTGTATGTACCGGCCGGCTCTGCCACCGATGAGCCCCAAGAATATTCCAGCGCAGGGCACGTACAACTGTGCCAGAACCCTCTCCTTAGTGCCAGCTTGGGCCTTGGTGTAGTCCGCCTCCGTTGCCGGAAGCTTCTTCTGTCTCAGCGGCCGTGTCAACTCGACGATCACGACACCAACAACTACTAGAACAGCGAAGATAACGAACCCAGCCCTACTTCCGGGGTCGAGAATCAAGACCCGGATCACCAAAGCAACGACGACCAGAGCCAAAGCAATGTGCCACACAGAAAAGCGTTTCTTGGCGGAATTGTCAGGTTTTGTCATTTGGAGCACCTCCATCGTTTGTCAAGTAGTCTGGGCACCACTACGGACCACAAGCTGAACCACGTCGAATGTAAAATCCGGTCGGCGTCAGTAGCGGCCGAACTGTTCGACGACCTCGTGCAGCACCAGCAGATTCTGCGGCGGGACGTTCGGTGCCACCGAGCAGGCGCTGCTGAGGATATAGCCGCCGCCCGCCTTGGCCGCCTCCAGCTTTCTCTGGGCATCCTCGCGCACCGCGTCAACACTGCCCTGGAGCAGCACATTGACCGGGTCAATGTTGCCCTTGAGGAAGAGCCTGTCGCCGACCTGCTGCTTGGCATCGGCTAGCTCGGTATTGCCCAATGGCGGCGGGTCCATGGTGTCAATGCCGTCAATTCCAGTGGCGGCCATCAGCTCCAGGCGGTCGCCAATCGCCCCGCAGGTGTGGGTATATACCTTAGCCGGCGTGTCCTTGAGGGCAGCGGCCACCTGTCGTTCGTAGGGCAGCACGAACTGCTCGTACATCGGCCTGGAGATGAAGCCGCCGCCGGCGAAGGCGCTGGAGATGAGCACGGCATCCACACCGCGCGCGGCCTGCTTCTTCGCCAGCGCGCATGTGCCCTCGGCATAGGCCTGGAGGATTGCGTGGCATTTGTCAGGAGCCTGAATAAGCCCGATCAGGGCGCTCTCGTAACCGGCGCGCTCCATCAGTTGGGTAAAGGGCGAGAACACCTCGCTGTGTACGCTCAGCCGGTCGCCGACCGCTGCCAGGACCGCGTCAATGATGGCGAATATATGCTCTGGGAAAAGCTCCTCGCCGCTCCAGGGATATGGCTTGAGATCATAATAGAATGGCGGTGTCTTCAGCCCGCCCAGAGTGTGAGGGTCCTCGTAGAACAATAGCTCCGGGGCAATATCGTCAATGTCCATCTTCGGGGCTTCAACGTGAACGGCCAGATCATCGAATGGGCAGACGCACTTGCCGCCATTCGTATAGTGTATGATCTCGGCATCAGGGGTCTGCTCAATACGGTCTATGTAATCAGCGGCCTGCGGGTCACGGCCGGGCAGGTTGATCAGTATGCCGTCAAACTGGTAACGGTCGGCCAGTTGTGTGAAAGCATCCACGATCAAGTCATTGCGGGTCCAATACTCCGTCGGCGACATGTCAATATTCACCAGGTAGTGTCCCATGCTCAACTGGCACATCACGGGAACCCGATCCGGCTCCTGCAGATTCATTGCAGCAACAACGCGTTCGCGGGAGGTCATGTCATCCGCCTTATGTTGACGATAAGTGCGGGAATCGTTGATAAATGTTTCCGGTAATTACTCACCTTGTGGCCTGCAAAGGAAATGCACATGCAAGGACGCCTGTGTTTCGGGCTTATTGGAGTGGCACGGCCCTTCTTGCTAGTCTTCCTGGACGACAGGCTTCCTGGCCTGTCGAGGCCTCTCCGAACAGCAACGGCATGGACAGGCTGGGAAGCCTGTCCTCCAGGATAAGCTTTTGCGGGCGAGTCGCCACCTGCTGTCTTGCCTGTCTGCTCTTCTAACACCTCAAGCTGAGCAGTTACCATTTCCGTAACGCATCGGCCAAGTCCTTTTTCGCGATATAGTCGCAGGCCAGGAAAGATTCCCAGCATACTGTGGCGAATAGATGGGTAGCGAAGTTCACGTTCGCAACCGGCGGGGAAGGTTGACAAGGAGGACCACAGTGCAAGACCAGGACAGGATACTATCCACCAGCGAACTGGAGCGGGTGGTGCAGGAAGTCGTTGCCGCTACGCCCGTCACCGATATTCACACCCACCTCTACGACGCGCGGTTCGGTGAGCTGCTGGCGTGGGGTGTGGACGAGCTTTTGACCTACCACTACCTGATTGCCGAAGTGATGCGTGCCGAGTTCGGCCGCACCAGCCCCGAAGAGTTCTACGCCATGTCCAAAAAAGAGCAGGCCGACCTGATCTGGCAGCGGCTCTTCATTGGCAACAGTCCGATCTCGGAGGCCTGCCGCGGCCCTATTACCGTGCTGGGAGCTCTCGGGCTGGATGTGGCGAGCCGCGACCTCGACGAGATGCGGCAATACTTCGCCGACAAGACTCCGGAAGAATACATAGACCAGGTCTTCGAACTGGCCAACGTCAAAGAGGTCGTCATGACCAATGATCCGTTTGACGAATTGGAGATTCCGGTCTGGGAGACTGGTGGTGCCGGCGATCCGCGTTTCAAGGCCGCCTTGCGCCTCGATGAGCTGGTTAATCACTGGGAGCAAACTCAGCCGATACTGGCTGGGCGGGGTTACGACGTTGCCAGGGATTTCTCCGGCAAGACGTGCGACGAGGTCATGCGCTTTCTGGCCGAGTGGCGCGAAAAACTGAGCCCGGTCTATATGGCCGTTTCGCTGCCTGATGATTTTGCATTCCCGGCTGACAACTCCCAGGCCAGAGTCATACAGGACGCGGTTTTGCCCTTTGCCGCCAAAGAAGACCTGCCATTTGCTATGATGATTGGTGTCAAACGTGGGATCAATCCGCGGCTGCAAATGGCGGGTGATGGCATAATGGGCAAGGCTGACATCAAGGCAGTCGGGTACATGTGCGCCAACTATGATGATGTGAAATTCCTGGTCACTATGCTGTCGCGAGAGAATCAGCACGAGCTGTGTGCCGTCGCGCGCAAATTCCCCAACCTGATGCCCTTCGGGTGCTGGTGGTTCCTGAATGATCCGAGCCTCATAGATGAAATAACCCGCATGCGCATCGAGCTGTTGGGCCTGAGCTTCGTTCCGCAACATTCCGACGCGCGGATTGTGGATCAGCTCGTGTACAAATGGGCGCATTTCCGCAACATCCTGGCAAAGATACTGGTGGAGAAGTACGGTGACGCAATGCGCTCAGGTTGGATACCGACCAGGGCAGAAATAAGGCGCGATGTGTCGGGGCTGTATAGTGATAACTTCTGGGATTTTGTGGGCTGACGACAGAGGGCGAGAGTATGGACAAACAGCAGGCTGAGAAGCGGGCCGCCGAGCTGCGCGAGCAGATCAACTACCACAACTACCGCTACTATGTGCTCGATGATCCGGTGATCTCGGATGCAGAGTATGACCGGATGCTGGCGGAGTTGCAGGAAATCGAGAGCGCGTATCCCGAACTGCTGACGCCCGACTCGCCGACCCAACGCATCGGCGCACCGCCCAAGGACGAATTGGGTACAGTCACCCGCCGGCTGCCGATGATGAGCCTGCAGAGCGCCTTCGATGAGGAGGCCGTGCGCAACTTCGTCGAAAACTGCATCGAGGGCGCCGGCGAGGAGATTGAGTTTGTCGCCGAGCCAAAACTTGATGGCCTGGCTGTGGAGCTTGTCTATGCAAATGGTGTGCTGACCATCGCCTCCACGCGAGGGGACGGCATCAACGGCGAGGACGTGACAGAAAACGTCCGCACGATCAACAGCGTGCCGCTACGCCTGCTTGACAACGAAATTGACATACCGCCGCTAGTTGAGGTGCGCGGCGAGGTCTATATGCGGCTGTCGGAGTTCGACAAGCTCAACCAGCGCCGTCGGGGAGAAGAAGAGCCGGCTTTTGCCAATCCACGCAACGCCGCCGCCGGCTCGCTACGGCAGCTTGACTCGAAGATTACCGCCCAGAGGCCGCTGGCCTTCTTCGCCTATGATACGGGCACCGTGGCGGGCCGCGAGTTCGCCACCCACTGGGAGCTTCTGCAGACGCTGCCCGAATGGGGCTTTGTGGTCAATGAGCACATCAGGCTGTGCGAAGACGTGGGGGACATCTTGGAGTACCACGCTGAGATGGAAGAAAAGCGTGAGGGCCTGGACTACGAGATAGACGGTATCGTGTTGAAGGTGAATCAGTTGCCGGCGCGAGAGATGCTCGGCGTGCGATCTCGCAACCCGCGTTGGGCGTTGGCCTACAAGTTCCCGCCGCGCCAGGAAACCACCCGGGTGGTGGATATCGAAGCCAGCGTCGGTCGTCTGGGTGCGGTGACACCCATCGCCATCGTCGAGCCGACACAGATCGGCGGCGTGACGGTGCGTAACCTCAGCCTGCACAACCAGGACGAGGTGGATCGGCACGATGTGCGCATCGGGGATACCGTGATAATCGAGCGCGCCGGCGATGTCATTCCGCATTTGGTGAAAGTGATAGAGGAGAAGCGTCCGCCTGGCTCCAGGGCGTACAAGCTTCCGAAGAATTGTCCGGTCTGCGGGTCGGAAACGGTGCGTCCTGAGGGCGATGTGGTCGTGCGCTGTCCCAATTTCAACTGTCCGGCGCAGATCGAGGGTCGGTTGGAGCATTTTGCGGCCAGGGGCGCAATGGACATCGAGGGCATGGGTGAGAAACTGGCCCGACAGTTCGTTCGGGAAGGTCTGGTCAAGCGGCTGCCTGAGCTGTACCAGTTGACCAAGGAGCAGCTCCTGCAACTCGAGGGCTTTGCAGACATATCCGCCGAGAACCTGCTGGCCGCCATCGGGGGCAGCAGACAGACCACCCTGGCACGCCTCCTGTATGGGCTCAGTATCCCCCACGTCGGTGAGCACGTCGCTGATGTGCTGGCCTCGGCGTTCGGCACCATCGAGGCCGTGCGAGGCGCCTCGGCTGAGGTGCTGGAAGAGGTCAACGAAATCGGCCCCGAGATCGCCCAGAGCGTTGTGGGCTTCTTTGCCAATGAGGAGAATGCCAGGACCGTGGATGAGCTGTTGGAGGCGGGAGTCACCATCGCGGTGCCTGAGAAGAAAGGCGATACGCTGGCCGGGCTGACCTTCGTCTTCACCGGAACGCTGGAGAATTACACGCGCGAAGGTGCCCAGCACGCAGTCGAAGAACTAGGTGCTCGCGCAGCCAGCTCGGTAACCAATAAGACCGATTACGTGGTGGCCGGCGAAGCCACCGGGTCCAAGTACGTCAAGGCGCGAGATCTGGGAATCACCATATTGACCGAAAAGCAGTTTACAGAGCTGCTTGAACGTTCCAACAAAGGGTGACTACGATGAAGCTTTTTGTGACGTTCTCAGTTGTAACGGTTGTCTTGTTGAGCATTACTGTGGCCG
>JALGTY010000599.1 GCA_029821145.1 Candidatus Zipacnadia bacterium | reverse complement strand
TGCCGGTGTGCGGCACAATGAGGGGGGTAATTATAGCTTTTTGGATGGCCATGCGAAGTGGATGAGCTATGCAGAGAGCCTCGCCGGCATAGACACATACTGGCAGCACTATACAGAATAGTAGAGGCTGAGGAAGAAGGCTTCTGGTCAGTATGCTATCTGCTTGCCCGGCAAGCAGGTGGTGGTGGATAGTGGACAGCAAAGGAAGAGGCTGGGGGATGCCCTCAGCCTCTTCCACTTATTGAGTAATTGCCCTCTCCTTAAGCAGCGGAAGCGGCTATGCGCGGGCGCGCAGTATCGCTTCAAAAAGACTGAACATCGTACCCTAGCAATTGTAAGATGGGTAACTTTTGCAACAATCTGCTAATGAGGAGGCACGAAATGATCATCGAGAACGGCGGCCCGCACCAAAGCCTGAGGCAAATCGTCCTGTTCCCCATGGATGACTTTAGCATCCCCTTCCAGAATGGGGTAGAGCTGCAGCTGGCGGGACACAAAACACCCATCAATCGCACCCGGATCGTGCTGGGACTGGGGGAAGAGGGCGCGCCTGACAGCCAGAACGTGGTCTACTACGGCTCCGTCCGTAAGGTGGGGCACGAGCTGTGGATGTGGTACCTGGGGCAGGGGGCACAGGATGACCAGTGGTTCGAACGGGTGTGCTTCGCCAGGAGCACGGACGGCTACCACTGGGAGAAGCCAAAGCTAGGTCTGGTGGAATACGGCGGCAACAAGGACAATAACCTGGTTGACCTCAACCAGGGCAGGCACCCCGTCACAGGATGCGTCGTCCTCTACGAGCCTGAGCACGCCGAGCGGCCTTTCAAGATGGTTTTCGAGAGCCCGAAGTACGAGTCTCAGTTCGCGGTCGCCTACAGCGACGACGGCCTCACCTGGCATGAGTCGCCTAACAACCCCGTCGGACCGCTCCTGGAGATGTCTGGCCTGACCGAGTTCAACGGTTGCTACTACCTGGCCGGGCAAGGCTTCAACCACGGCTTACTTCGGCAGCTAATCACCTTCGTCTCATACGATTTCGAACGGGCTTCCGTCGCCACAACGTCCCGCCACGCCCTGTCCTTTCACAACAAGACAACCAGGGGGAGCAGGTGCATCTGGGCGCAGCCTTGTGGAACCGGGGAAACGTGCTCCTGGGGTTCTATGGCATGTGGCACGGGCACCCCTCCAACGACCGACGGCTGCTGGCGAGCCGATTCCCGACTACCCGATCGTTGCGGCCGCAGAAGATGGCTGGGAGCTACCACCGCGGGGTCACACGGCCGAGCCCTTCGCAGCGCTGACTCAGGGACAGGGGTTCGAGAACATCGGGGATGAGACCCTTTTCTGGTACGCTCCGTGGCCGGAGCATGACAGCGACGGCGTACGCGTGGCCACCTGGCCCTGCGACCGGCTGGGCTGTCTACGTTCGTACTTCACCAGCCCAACGACGGACAGGAACTTGCCACATTTTGTCTCGGCCCCCATCGACCTGGAGGGCAAAGCGGCGCGCGTCTACCTGAATGTGGGCGACTTGGACGACTACAGCACGGTCAGCGTAGAAGTGCTGGACAAGCGGTTCCGCCCGATTCCCGGCTACACTCGCGATACGTGCCTCGCACCCACATTGGGCGGATTCCGTGAGCTCGTGCGCTGGCAGGAGCGCGACACTATCAAGTACACCGACGGTCGGATCCGCATCCGCGTGAACTTCAGCGGTGTGCGTCCGGAAGACGCTAAGGTCTACGCGGTGTACTTGGAGGAAGCCAGTTAGCTCGGAGGCATCGGGGGCCTTCCCTCCGGCGATGGCTATCTGGCCTATCCCGACGGGCACGGTGGCGCCTGGCCTTGTATCCGGGGGATGCTCTTCCGCGATGGCGTTGAGGACTATGAATACCACTACCTGCTGAAGCAAGTCCTGGGCAACCGCGAGGACGCAGTGGCGTAGGAGCTTCTGAATCCAGGACCAGAGGATGAGGTCTGCCCCGATGGGCTGAATTACACGCGGGACCCGCAGGTC
>JALGTY010000171.1 GCA_029821145.1 Candidatus Zipacnadia bacterium | reverse complement strand
CCGGGTAAGTCCACGACTGCGGCTTGCGCAGATGCACATGGAAATCAATCAGTCGGAAGCTCTTTGCGCTGCTTTGTATCTCCGTAGCCAATCTGTGCCTCCTGTGCGGTCAATCCTGCTCGGCAAGCCCCAGCAAACGCTCGGCATTACCACGGGCCATTTCTTGCTTCCACTCCAGTGGGATATCGAGGCCGCCGAGCCAGTCCACCTGCGGCAGTTCCTGGAACGCGCGCAAATAATCGGTGCCGAAAAGCAGCTTGGCGTGGTGCCTTTCGATGAAGGCCTTAGTGAACTCCGGGTCGCGGGTCATGGCGTTGTAGCCCGAGCCCGCATCAAAGATCGCGTAGAGGTTCTCGTACTCGCCCAGCAGGCGGTCAATGGCACCGCCGGGCTCGATCGGTTCCTTGGGATACCCGCCGCTGCGGTCGTCATCGGCACTGATTGCGGCCCAGAAGCCCGGCCCGTGGCCGCAGAAGAAGCAATTCTCATATTTCCGCAGCATACTCTCCAGCGCGGGCAGGCCGACCTCGTCATAACAGAGCGTCGGATCACTGTGGAAGACCAGCGGCAGGCCGTATTCGTTGCACTTGGCGTAGATAGCCTGGTGCCGCTCATCATCGAAGGCCAAGCCGTTTTTCAACTCGCCGAAGCCCTTGCAGCCGTAATCCTGCACGAACATGTCAAACGGCTCTTCAAGCTTCATGTTGCGAGGATCAAGCGACAGGAAGGCGATGAGGCGCTCTGGATACATGTCGCGAGCGGCAATGGCATCTTCGGTGAGAAACCAGCCGGTTATTGCTTCCGGACTTTCCAGGGGTAGGAGCACGCTTTTTTCGATGCCTTCGCGGTCCATACGCTCGACGAGTTGCTGAGCAGTCAGGTCATGTACGGCCGGATTGCGGGTGCGTGAAATGCCACCGATATGAACGTGAAAATCAATCATGCCGGGACTCCTTCCACTACCAGCGCCACCAAATGAATTGCCGATATGCCGACAAGCCGTATTGCACAATGCGGCCTTGTACGCTATATTCTACATGTTACCAGAATCGGTGGTCAACCCGCCGTCGCCTTTTGGGCTATGGCAGGCACGGCTCGCCTGCAAGAGACTTGCGAACGGTCAGGAGAGAAGCTCTACCATGATTCATGTCAGCGCCCCCGGTCGCGCCGGGATTATCGGCAACCCTGCGGACATCTATGGCGGCAGCGTCATTTCCTGCGCGGTCGGGGAAAGAGCCGAGGTGTTCGTCGAGGACGCCGACGGCTTGACCTTCGACATCTGCGGGCACATAACAGAGATACAGCGCCCTGATGATCTCGAGTTCGGTGACCCTCTGCCCTATCTCGACATCGCCAAATCCGTGTGGAAATACCTCAC
This sequence comes from Candidatus Zipacnadia bacterium, assembly GCA_029821145.1. Lineage (GTDB taxonomy): Bacteria > Armatimonadota > Zipacnadia > Zipacnadales > UBA11051 > UBA11051. The sequence continues at coordinate 6,087 of JALGTY010000171.1, read as the reverse complement.
TGGCGACGATGAGCGCTACATGCAGGGCATCGAAATAGACCCGCAAAGGGGCTTTCATCTGCGCGCGGAAACCACGATACCGATGCAGGCGGGATGTGCCGGCTCCACGGCCATGCTGGCGGCGATATTGGCGGCGCTCCTGGCGCATTTCGGGATCAGGCGAAAGCGGCAGCACATGGCGGAAATGGCCCGACACATCGAGAGAACTCAGCTCGGCGTGGACTGCGGCTTTCAGGACCAGTACATGGTCGTGTTTGGTGGCATCAACTATGTGGACTGCCGCGACAAGGCATGGGGATGGGAGCGGGACGACGCCCCCTATGCCATCATCGAGCCGCTGGCAGAGACCATTGACGCTGCCACAGGGTTGCCGCTCGTGGTGGCCAATAGTGGCAAGCGCCAGGGCACTTCGGGAACCTACCACGGTCCGCCACGGCAACGCTGGGAAGCCGGCGAGGAGGCCATGGTCGAGGGTATGGCCCGGGTCGGGCAACTGGCCCAACTGGGTAAGCAGGCCCTGATAGCACAGGACTGGGCTGCGCTGGGCGAAATGATGAACGAAAACTATGCTATTTGCGCGGAGCTTTTCGCCATCTCGGAGGTCAACAAGAGCCTCATCAACGCGGCGCTGGAACATGGCGCTCTCGGGGCCAAACTGGCGGGTGCCGGTGGTGGCGGGACCATGATCGCCCTGCACACCGATCCCAAATACCTGGTTAGAAAATTGCAGGAGCACGACATCAAGCGTATAATCCCTCTTGACCCGCGCCAGAGAGGCCTCGATATTGTAGTGTACTAAACCGATGGGAGACACCTGGTCATGGCCACAGTGTTGATTACGGGCAGCGCCGGGTTCATGGGCTCACACCTCGCGGAAGCGATGCTCTCTATAGGCCATCGCGTCGTAGGACTGGACAATTTCGACCCCTACTATGACCGGCAGATCAAGATGCACAACAGTGCCGCGGTGCTCGAAAGCGACGCTTTCACGCTCATCGAGGGGGATATTCGCGACGCGGAGGTCGTCAATCGCCTCTTCGCGGACGCCGGGCCTGACTGGGTGCTGCACTGGGCAGCCAAAGCCGGCGTGCGACCATCGCTGCAGGCACCGGCTGAGTATGCAGCGGTAAATGTCGAGGGCACTGCCAACATTCTCGAGGCGGCCCGTAGCCACATGCCCGTGAAGGTAATCTTTGCCTCCTCTTCATCGGTCTATGGAGTCAACAACCCGCTGCCATTCAGAGAAGATGCCGACGTCAGCCGCCCGATATCGCCATACGCTGCGACCAAGGTCGCCTCGGAGGCACTCTGTCATGCCTTCCACCACTTGTATCATCTGCCGGTGATGTGTCTGCGGCTCTTCACGGTCTATGGTCCGCGGCAGCGACCAGACCTGGCGATAAACAAGTTCGTGCGGCTGATGTCTGAGGGGCGGCCTATCCCGCTGTACGGTGACGGCAGCACCACCCGTGATTATACCTACATTGACGATGTCGTAGCGGCGGTGATGAGGGCTGTGGAGCTGGATTTTGAATTCGAAATTGTCAACATTGGCAGCAACCGCCCGATACGTTTGAATGGCCTGGTCACGGCTCTGGAGCAGGCGATGGGGGTCGAGGCCGGTATCGAGTATCTGCCCCAGCAGGCCGGAGATGTACCGCATACCCTCGCAGATATCGGCCGGGCCAGGCAGCTTCTCGACTGGGAGCCAAAGGTGTCGCTGCAGGAGGGTCTGAACAATTTCCTGGACTGGATGGCAAAGCAATCGAATTCCTCAGTAGCGGAAGGAGCACGTTAGCCCAATGGCATCTGAGCATATTATCGGACGGGTTTCGATTGTAGCGCCGGTTTACAACGAAGTGGACGCCCTATGGCCGCTGTATGAAAGCCTCGTCAAGGTGATGGACAAGCTGGGGCGACCGGTGGAAGTCATCCTGGTCAATGACGGCAGCAGCGACGGCAGCGCCGAACGGCTTGACGAAATAGCAGAAAAGGACGAGCGCTTCACGGTGATTCACCTGCGCCGCAATTTCGGCCAGACAGCGGCGATGGCGGCCGGGTTTGACATGGCACGCGGAGAGGCCGTCATCGCCATTGACGCCGACCTGCAGAATGATCCGGCGGACATCCCGGCAATGCTGGCGAAACTCGACGAGGGCTACGATGTAGTAAGCGGCTGGCGCAAATACCGCAAGGACACGTGGCTGACCCGCAAGCTGCCCTCGGCGGTCGCCAACTGGCTCATATCAAAAGTTACCGGCGTGTACCTGCACGACTACGGGTGCTCGTTGAAGGCCTACCGGGCAGATGTGCTCAAAGATGTCAAGCTGTACGGTGAGATGCATCGTTTCATCCCGGCCCTGGCCTACTGGGCCGGTGGCCGCGTTACTGAGATGGAGGTCACGCACCACCCGCGCAAGTATGGCAAGACCAAATACGGCGTTTCGCGGATTTTGCGCGTGGTGCTCGATCTGGTAACCGTGAAGTTCCTGCTTACGTATGCGACCCGGCCCTTGCAGGTGTTTGGTCGCTGGGGGCTGATATCGGGTGGTCTGGGCGTATTGCTGGGCCTGTACCTGACCGTGCAGAAGCTCTTCTACGGCGCTTCGCTTGCCAACCGTCCGGCCCTGATGCTGTCGGTGCTCTTGATGCTAATGGGCGTGCAGTTGATTACCATGGGCTTGATTGCCGAATTGCAGGCCCGCACCTATTACGAGGCACAAGACAAGCCGGTCTATACGGTGCGCTACGTCAAGTACAAGGCCGGCCGCATGCGCGAGGGCTTCCCCGGCGACTGACCGCCGGCCTGGAGGCGTGGCCGAAAGCCTCTGGCCCCAGAATGGAAACCTCCCTATGGGAATTTGAGGCCCCTCCACGGCGATGCAAGTGCGAATAACTCGCCCGAATCCCTGGTTTTCGGCCGGGCTTCTAGTACAACTCAAGGATCTTGTTGGCGACATCGAGGGCGTATCCGGCACCCAATTCCAGCTCCGAAGAGTCTGACTGTCCGCCGGTGTTGAGATTCCACGTCTCCAGGACAAACGGGCCCTCGTAGCCGACCTCACGCAGGGCCGCCACCACCGGCCCCCACTCAATACTGCCATTGCCCGGAATGTAATGGCGGTCCACGTCGCCGTAGTTGTCCGACACGTGCAGAGCCCAGAGCTTCTCCCCGCAGCGTCTGATGCACTCGGGCAGATTCATCCCCGCCAGGTGGCCATGGCTGGTGTCGAAACAGATGCCAAGCTGCTGCGGGGCCACCTGCGCGCAAAGCTCGAGCACTTCATCCACGGTCCCCCCGAAGCGGCGATGGCCGTGCACTCCCTGGCCCTCGTCAAACATATGCTCGACGGCGATTCGTACGCCCTTTTCCGCCGCCAATTCGGCGATCCTAGCGAAGCTTTCCTGCCGCGTTTCGCCCATGCGCTGCCATTCGTCATACGTGTTGACATCATAGAAGCCGCCGGGATGGATGACACCGACGGAGATGCCGAGCCTGGCGCAGGTAGTGATGTCATCGGTGACGGCCTGGAGGTCGCGGGCGCGGGCGGCGTCGTCAAGATTAGAGAGGTCCGCCTTCAGCATCAGGTGCATCTGGGGGACGATGATTCCGGTTTCTGCCACGGCGCGGGCGCAGCTTTCGATCAGACTATCATTGTTGCGAAGCAGGGCGGCATGGTCGCAGCTTATCTCCGCCGCCGGCCAGCCGAGCCGGGCCAGGGCTCGGAGCGCCTCCGCCGGCGACTGATTTGCGAACATGTTTGTCCAGAGAGCCGGTGTCATGGCCATAATACTGTCCTTTCAATACTGGTGCTATCCCGAACAGTTCACGAACGCGTAGGTCGGGCTTCCAGCCCGACTCCGCCCTAGTCCTCACCCAGAAGCTGCCGGCAGACTTCGAGGGCGTGCTGGCTGCGCAGCGCCATCAATGACGCATCGCCTCTACGCGCGCCGGGCACCTCCAGGTTGAACGGCCTCTCGTAGCCGATCTCGCGCAAAGCCGCCACTACCGGCCCCCACTCGATTTCCCCGTAGCCCGGAATCAGGTGGTCATCCCCGGTCCCGTGGTTGTCGGAGATGTGCAACGCCCACAGCTTGTCCCCACATAGCTTGATGGTCTCGGGGAGGTCCAACCCCTGTATGTTGGCGTGGCTGGTGTCCAGACAGACGCCCAGCAGCTCGAGGGCGACCTCCTCACACAGTTGCAGCACCTCCTCGAGCATAGCGCCGTAGCGGCGCCGACCTTGGCTGCCCGGAGGGCGGTCGGCCACGTTTTCCACAGCCAGCTTCACCCCTACGTCGGCGCAGACCGCGGCCAGCCTGGCGAAGCTTTCCAGGCGCTGGTGGTTGACCTGCTGAAGCTCCTCATAAGTGCTTATCTCACCATGCCCGCCGGGATGAATGACTGCCACCGGGATGCCCAGTCGGGCGCAGCTTTTCAGGTCGCCGATAACCGCTTCCATGTCATGCTCGCGCCTGGCATCATCCAGGCTGGCGACATCGGCGGCGATGTAGGCGTGCATCTGGTCGAGCGCGATCTGGTGCTTCTCGGCTGCTGCGGCGAACGGCTCCACCAATGCCTCATCCTCGCGCATCATGTCGGCGTGTTCGGTGCTGACCTCAACCGCGCGCCAGCCCTGCTCGCCAAGAATATCCAGAGACTCATCGGGTGCTGCCTCGACAAACATCGCCGTCCACATCGAAGGTATGAAAGCCATCGCTACCGTCTCCTCTAATCGCTGATGTTTTCCCCGCAACCGGCCGCAAATCACATCTTGCATGCAGGATAATGCGACCGGCTTGCGGAATAACGCATGAAATGTGTGCGGCGGTAGCTGCACTGTTGAGTAACGTGTTGCCAGCCGCCGGTATAAGTTCTCTGCGTTTCCGGCATAGTCCTTGTTGGTGCGTGAGAGATGGTGTGTGATAGCGATGCCTGCAGGCCGAATTGTTTCCATTGGCGAAGCGATTGTTGAAATCATGCGCAAGCGTGTGGACAGCCCCTTGGACCGCGCAGACGATTTCGTGGGACCTTTCCCCAGCGGCGCACCGGCCAACTTCGCCGACCAGATTGCGCGCCTGGGGCACCAATCGGTATTCCTGGGCGGCGTCGGTGATGATGACTTCGGACAGTGCCTGCTGCGCCGCTTTGAACGAGACGGCGTGGATGCCCAGTATATGGTCCGCGTCGAGGGACTGGCTACGGGCGTTGCATTCGTGACCTACTTTTCGGATGGCGGCCGCCGTTTCCTGTTTCATATCGGCAATGCCGCCGCCGGCCGGCTTCCGGAACCTACTGCCGAAATGCTCGCTGCTGCCGACTGGCTGCACATCTGCGGCTCGACACTTTCAGCCAGCGAACCGATGCGCGAGACGTGCTACAAGGCATGCGAGCTGGCCACGGCTGCCGGCGCAAAGGTCTCGTTCGACCCCAACCCTGCGGCCCGAACTGCTAGGCGGTGAGGAGGCGCTGCGCCGTATCTGCGCGCCTGTAATCGAGATAGCCTCACTGCTGCTGCCCAGCTCTGACGAGGCGCAGTTGCTCACCGGCGTAAGCGGCCCGGAAGCGGCCTGCGAAGCCCTGGTCGAGGGTGGAGTTGAAGTCGTCGCGCTCAAGCAGGGAAGCGAAGGTTGCAAGATATTCACTGCATCTGAAACGGTCGTAGTGCCGGCTTTCGAAGTGGAGGTCGTGGACCCGACCGGCGCAGGCGATTGCTTTGATGCAGCGTTTGTGGTCGGGCTGACCGAGAGCATGAGTCTGGAAGACACAGGCAAGTTGGCGAATGCTTGTGGCGGGCTCGGCGCCACAGTCCAGGGCCCGATGGAAGGCTGCGCATGGCGGGCCGATGCGTTTGAGTTTGCAGGCATCACCGATAAAAGCATAGGAGACTAGCAATGAACTTACGTTGTGGCGTTGCCGGACTTGGACGTGGAGCGCGGTTTGTGGAATGGCTTTCGGCCATAGATGGCTGCGAGGTCGTGGCAGTCTGCGATGTCAGCGAGGCGGCCCTGCAACGCTTTGACGGCTTGCAGACATACACCGACTATTCCGAATTCCTGGAAAAGTCTGGCCTCGATGTGGTGGCC
>JALGTY010000170.1 GCA_029821145.1 Candidatus Zipacnadia bacterium | reverse complement strand
TCTTTCGGCGGGAGTTCCGCCTTGAACCCTTCCGCTGGAAACACCCCGCGCGTCCAGCTCACATGCGGGTCAACCAGCCGCATTGAGACGCAGGTGATAGCGAGCGGATCAAGCCGGAGATAGATCGCCGGCTGTTTCGTCTCCAGCGCCTTCCCGAAGAGCTTGAATATCGGCTGGAGCTGTTGCTGCACGAAGTCACCGTAGTATGCCAGCCGCAAGAGCTTGACCGTAACCGGCTGCGAGCGCAGACCCAAGGCCACTTCTACCGGCTCGTGGGTATTATTCCACATCACCACGATGCCCTCATCGCCGCGCAGGAACAGTTTGTAAGTCACTTGCCCATCCGGCCGCGGCGACATCGTTTCGATAGCGCCGAGTGCCACTACCGGCCTAGCCGCAGCAAGCTCCGGCACCAGGGCCGCAAATATCTCCGCGACCGGGTCTGCTTCACCGCCGTCGGCCGCCGCGAGCAGCCCCACTCGGTCGGCAGTGTCGCGTCCATTTAGCAGCACGGCCGTGGCCCCCTGATAGAGGGTGTTGACCATGGTCTTGCCGAGTTTCAAGGCATCAATGCGCCTGTCGCCGCTGCTGGCGAGGTCTGTGGCTAGAACGGTAAACGGCAGGGCCACCCCGGCGGCCTGTGCGGCTTGTCTTATCGGCGCAAGATCCGTGCATTGGTTGAACCGTATCCAGTAGGCCGATGGCGCGGAGAGACTGCGACCGTCCAGTTCCGCGTGAAGCACCGTCGCCCCGGGAACCGGCGGCAGTTGCAGCGCCAGGCTTTGCACGGCCCAGGTCCCGCTCGTGTTGCCCGCGCACTCCTGCAGGCTTATCGCATCTAGAGGATAGTCGGGTGGCAACTGCAGGGCGCGGTCTTGCTCACTCCATTGCAGGTGATAGGGGAAAGAAAAGATATTCGGCGAGTGATCCTGCTTGTGTAGATACGCCGCAAGCCTCCGTAAGCCAGCGCCGGCCTCCTCCACAGACGCCGATTCGGCAGTGTACGGCAACCAGCAGTGCCGCTGGCCGGCTTCATCCGGTTTCGCCAGGTCTGCAACCAGATCGTCCAGAGTTCCTGCCTCGGGCGACAGAAGGTATTCGAAGCCGCTTTGAGTGTTGGCCGGTGCCTCCCACGCGGTTCCAACTACGAGGTGCTGGATGCCTGCGCCCAGCGGAAGTAGCTTCTCCAAGAGTGCATCAGCCGACGGCTGACCTTCTCCGGACCAGCTTGCTCCCAGCACCGGGTAGGCCGACTCGGTGTGCAGCAGCAGCGGCACCGAGGCTTGACTGTCCTTGTAGCTGAAGGTTATTTTCAGCCAGCAGTCTCCCAGAAGCAGCCGTTGTACCGGAACATAAAAGTGCATGGTCTCTTTCGGCGGCACTGGCACCGACCAGTCGGGTACCTTTACATCCGCAGGGCCCTGGACAGATACTTCGAGCCGCTTTGGCCGGCTGCCACGGTTCGTGCAGTACGTATCAATGCCCTGCCGAACCCCACGCCGGCAGGATGCTTCCTCGGGGATGCTGATCTCCATTCCGGCCACGTCAACCAGCAGGTCGGCCGTCTGTCCGATCTGCCGCCTGCGAGCATCAAGCAATCCATCGGGAGTCCAATCCGCCGGCAGCGGCTCCGGATAACTGGCCGCATCTGCCATCGCTTCATGTGGCTGCGGGCTTGGCGGATTGTGCGACAACAGCTCCACCTCGTCTATCGCCCAATTGCCTTCACCTGTCGCCGTTACTGTCAGGCATAAGGGCCGCTGCGGGTCATGGCGAGCGGCTACGGTCAGCCTCAGCCTGTGCCAGTTGTTGTCGCCTCCGGCGGGCAGTGTGCACAGCGGCTCGGGCCGTAGCATCTCAGTCTCCGCTGTTGCCGAGACCAGGCCGATGCTCAACTGGGCGGCCGGGGACAGCGCCCTCACACGCAGTTGGAGCTCAAACGGGTTGCCAATCTCGGTCACGGGAAGCGGTGCCGAGACCAGCATCGCGTCATCACCCGCCGTGGCGATAAGCTGCGCGCATTTCTGCCCTGCCGCCGGCCGGTCAGCAGAAACAGACACGCTGGCGGCTCCATTGGCAAGAGCTTGCCAGCCGGCCAGGTCATCCTCAAAGCCCCCGTTGGCAAGCGGAATGGCGTACCCGCCTGCACAAAGACTCAGCGCCAGCGCGGCCGACAAAAACACTCTTTGAAAAAGCCTTGCTACTATCCTGTCCGCCTCCCTTACGGCATCCACTCGTCGCCACGATTGAGAATTGCTTGTACGTAGCTAAAGTAAGAATAGCCGACCGCGACTGCGACGATTATGCCGACCAGCGCCATTACTATACCATAGCCGCCGATGCCGGCAAATCTCACAGTGGTAGTCTGCTGCTGCTCGGCCCATTCCTGCAGGCCTTTGAGCGCCTGGTCGTAGTTCCCGCTGCGCTCCGCAGTTTCCAGCGATTGCCGGATTTCCACCGGCACCGCCTTCGCGTGCATCAGCGCCTGGCCGATAGGCATACCGTTGCGCACTTTCTCCGCCGCCTCTGTCAATTGCACTTCGATGACTGCATTGCCTGCAGATTCGGCGGCCAGCTCCATCGCCTGCTGTATCTCTACGCCCGCACCGACAAGCGACTCCAGCGCCAGCAGATAACGCCGTGTCGCCGCCCGCCGTATCAGCAAGCTGGCCATCGGCAGCGCGTACAGCACCCTGTCACGAAACGCACGCACCGATCGCAAGTTGAAGACCATCTTACTCAGGTAGTACAGCACAACGCAGCCAAAAAGAATCGGCAGCGAAATGCGGAGGATGAAGTTCACATACCAGCCCACGCCCAGATCAATGATGCGCGGCAGCGGCACCACAAAAAGCACCAGCACCAACGGTATGCTGAACCACAACTGCGCCAGCAATATGGCCCATGCGCTCTTCTGCTTGGCGCGGTAGTCCGCGGCGATCTGTGCGGTAATGATGTCAAGGTGACCGCTATACTCTGCGGCTTTGATCAGGCCCCGCACATGCGCCGGGAACAGCTCCGGGTAGCGGGCGAGCTGTTCGGAGAAGCTACCGCCCGCCGAGATTGCCGGTGCCATCGCCGCTGCAGCCGCGCTCAGCCGGCGGTCAAGAGCGCCCTGACGCAGCGCCAGCAGCGCCTCATGAATGCTCATTCCCGCATGCAGCATCTGCGAGAGCTGATCGAAGAAAAAGCTGAAGCGGCCCGGTGGGACCCGCCACACATAATACAGCGGGTTCTCCGGAGACAGACCCTCCACCGCAGATTCTACGTACCCCCGACTGACGTCCAGTGTCGGGTCTTTGCGCTTTGTGTACTTCCTGGCCAAGATGCTTTTCCTTATCGGATATGTATGTGAACTGCGACACGCGCCAACCTGCTGCTGGACAAAGCCCTGCCGCGCATCATGCAGTTGTGTGCGCTACAGACAATCTCACTTACCAATTCGCCCACCATACCCTCATTCCCTTGCTGTGTTTTGTGTCTCGGTGCAGGAAATCGCTTGCTCTACGTCCAATATATGAGTTGTAAATGGGCCAATCGAGAAAGAGGTGACCGAAAGTGGACATTTTCGAAGCCATACAGAAGCGATACAGCGTGCGCGAGTACCTCGAAGACCCGGTCCCTGAGGACAAGCTGATGCGGGTAATGGAGGCGGCGCGACTGGCGCCTTCGGCCGGCAACGCCCAGGAGTGGCGCTTTGTCATTGTCACCGACCCCGAAAAGCGCCAGGCACTCTCAGAGGCGGCCAATGGCCAGGCATTTGTGGCTCAGGCACCCGCCGTCATCGTGGCCTGCGCTGATACCGATGAGCGGCTCATGGCTTGCGGGCAGTTGGCCTACACCATTGATGTCGCCATCGCTCTGGAGCACATCGCCTTGCAGGCCACTGCCGAGGGCCTGGGCACCTGCTGGATAGGCTCCTTCTCGGAGGACGAAGCCCGAAAGATCATTGGCGCGCCCGCCGGCACCCGCATTGTTCAACTCATGACTCTGGGCTATCCCAGCTCGGCGCCACCACCAAAGAAACGCAAGGACATCTCGGAAATCCTGATGTTTGAACAATGGGGCGAAACCAGCCCGGCATAGCCCGAATTACTCATGCCCCCGTAGGTCGGGCTTTCTACCGTACTTATGTAGATCTCTGATCAGAAAAGGGATTTAGAGCTTTGCAAGGGCCTCCCATTGCACATTGCCCTGCTGTTGGAAGGGCCGCGTCGAGTTGCGGTCGTCGCGGACGACCGCAAGGAGGCCGGCCCACGCAGAACGCTGTCCTGGCGAACTCTCGGCACCCAAACGACCAACGACAACGGCTGGGCCAGCCTTGTGAGCTTTGCTTTGCAAAGCTCACTGCGACAGGCCCTTCCATTACGACTAACGAGCCCATACCGTCACCATATAGCTTGAGTTGCCCAAAATTTGCATAACTACTGTTTCTAGCCCGACGCCTTTGCCATTAGATTTGCCGCCAGAATGCCCAAGCCAAGCAAGTACCAGTGACGCCTCTTTCCCAAAGCACTTTCTCATACAAGGAGTGTAGCAATTGCCTGATAACAAGAATATAGATATAGCCCCTGAAACCGTCCAGAAGCGTCTTCAGCACATCGCCAAACAGATCGGGAACCGCCCCGCCGGCACTGAACAGGAGCAGCAGGCCGCACAGTATATGGCCAGTCAGATGGACAAGTACGGCCTCAGCGTCGAGACCGTCAATTTCCCCGCCATCGCCTGGGATTACGACCATGCTGAGTTGCAGGTCAGCATCGGTGATAAGTGGCGACAGTCGGCGTGCCAGCCGCTGGCCCATTCGCCATCTACGCCGCCGGACGGCATCGAAGCGCCCGTCGTCTCTCTGGGCACCGGCACCGAATGTGAGCTGCGCGGCAAGGACCTCGAGGGCAAGATCGGCTTCATATTCGGCACCGGGGGCGACGAGCCCGGCACGCTCAAGCGGCTGTGTGACAGCGGCCTGGTCGCACTCCTGTTCGTGGACGACCGGCTGCCGATGCCCTGGTGTGTCCAGATGGGCCTCGCCGCCGGTTGGATAGACCTGCTCACTATACCGGCGGCCAGCGTCGCCTATACCGAAGGCTGGGAGATCGCTAAGATGCGCGAGCCAATGGCCAGGCTCAACCTGCAGACCCGCACGTGGGAGGCCGAATCGCAGAATGTCATCGGTTCGTTCCGTGCCCAGGACGAAAGCCTTCCACCCCTGGTGCTCACCTGTCACCACGACTCGGTCTCGCTGGGCGAGGGCGCGGAGGATAACGGCAGCGGCATGGCGGTGATTCTGGCCGTGGCCGAGGCGCTGGGCCAGGGCCGACCACCCCGACCCATTAAGATGATAAGCTGCGGCTGGGAAGAGAACCTCTCGGAGGGCTCCCGCCAGTACGTGGCCTCCGACCTCGACCGCGCCGCCAAAACCGCAATGGTCATCAACATTGACAGTGTCGGCTGCTGGATGGGCCACAATATCGTCCATGTCGTCGGCGATGACTCGCTCAAACAATGGACCGAAGACAAGCTCGACGAGGCCGACTTCTGCGCTGAGGTGATCAAGAAGGTCAGCCCCTATTCAGACATGTTCCCATTCAATCTCGTCGGGACCCCGTCGGTGTGGTTCTACCGGTGCAATCTCGGCGAGACCCGCTACTATCACCACAGCGCCGAGGACACCCTCGACAAGATATCCTTCGAGGTGCTCGCCGACACCGCCAACGCCGTGGCACACTTCGTCTGGCATGTCGGCGGCGCCAAGGAGCTGCCCTTCGAGCGCACTATCCCTGAAGACCAGCGGCAGGAGATCGTACGCTACCGCGACCGGCTGCTCAACTCGATTTGCGACTGGCAGACGACCGCGCTCATGAGGCCCGAGGATGCCTCAATATCGGACGCACAGGACAATTCTGACGAGGAGAATGGGCATGAACACGAGAGCTCCGACGACCGGGAAGCTCCGGATCAATCAGCCCCGTGACGGCGACATACTCTGCCGCCACGATGGCACCATACAAGACGGCAAGCTCCATATCGAAGTGGGCGGCGCCGCGCTCAAAGGCGGCCAGGTCACAGTCAACGGCGTCCCCGCCGAGATGACCGATGGCTGGTTCTCGGCCCGTATTCCGCTTGAGGCCGGCCCCCAGCTTATCACCACGCAACTCAAGCTCGGCGGCGCAACCTTCGAGCACCACATCGGCGTGACCGTCAATCTCAACAGCCGCAAGCGCTACCGCTTTTCGATAGATGACACCATAGATTTCCTGGCCGACATCGGACGCGACCCGGATGCCTACGACTCGCTTTTCGACCACTGGTTCCTGGGCTTCTGGCGCGAGACACACCAGGAGTTCGGCACCAAGGTCCACATCAACATCTACTACCAGACCATGGCGCGCGATTTCAACATCACCCGCTTTCCCGACAAGTTCAAGCACGAATGGCAGGAGAATTCCGACTGGTTGCACCTGTCATTCCACGCCCTGCAGAACGAGCCCAATCGCATCTACCGCAACGCCGGCTATGACCTGATGGCTACCCATTTCGAGATGGTCATGGCGCAGATTGACCGCTTTGCCGGCGAAGAGGTGTACGGCCGCGCCACCACCGTGCACTGGGCGGAATGTCCGGTAGAGGCGATTCGCGCACTACGCGACCGTGGAGTTGACACCTTCATCGCCCTGCCGCGGCCCGGGGGCGGAGAATGTAATACCGTCTATTACCTCGATACCATGCAGGGAGCCCATCTTGCAACTCGCGATGCGTGGCAGGATACGGCGGAGGACGTGACCTTTGTGACCTGTGACCAGGTAGTCAACGGCAAGGCGCTTGAAGAGGTCGTCCCGCATCTGGAGGTGCAAGCCGCCGATCCGCACACCGGCGAGATGATTGAGTTGCTGATCCACGAGCAGTATTTCCGCCGCGAGTGGCACATATACCAACACGATGTGATGGACAAGGTCCGCCGCGCGGTAGGCTGGGTCACTGAGCACGG
>JALGTY010000169.1 GCA_029821145.1 Candidatus Zipacnadia bacterium | reverse complement strand
GCCGATGCCGCCGCACGAGCCAGGGAATTGCTGGCCGAGGACTGACCCCTCGCCCGCCGGCGCAACGCCCTCTGAAGGCTTTCAGAAGGCCACAGCAATAGCCGCCACAGCTTGTGGCGGCCATTGCATGTTCTGCTGGAGACTATCGGTCAGTTACGCACCGGCGGCAGGCACCGGCTCCACCCGCACCACGAAGTCCAGCACCGCCACCTCTTCCAGCTTGTCCACCGGCAGTTTGCCGATGACCATCTTGACGCTCTTGGCCTGCCCCAGTATCTGCAAGCCAAGCTCCTTAAGCTTCGCCAGATTCTCATCCGAAGCATCGCTCAACCAGATTTGCACTTCGACCACGCCGTCCTTTACCTCGACACCATCGGCCGTGGTCAAGTTGCCGTTCTGGCCCTCCTGGGCGACCTTCTCCGCCAGGCCTTGCAGTTCGTCCGCCAGGCGGTTCTTCAGTCGGAACTCCCGCTTCTCCTCGGGCGTCATTTTCTCTTCCAGATATTTCGCCCGGTCGGCGAGATCGTACACGTCGTCCTGGAGGTAGTGCCCGCCTCCCCTGCTGCTCGCGGTACGCGGTTGCCCGACTGGTCCCGCTGGCCCGGCTGGTCCCGCTAGCCCGGCTGTCGGCGCATATGCCCGCCTGGAAAATCTCGTCGCAGAATACACGCCCAACTTCATGCTATCTCCGAACACACCCTCATAGCTCACTCCCTCTGGCATCTCGACAGGCACCGGCACTCTCCGCGCCTCGCCGCCTTCGGTGATCACCATCCACTCGACGGCCACGAACGAGGTGTACTGGGTGACCAGCCGGAACTTCAGGCCCAGGTCAACGATCTGCTCCTTGATTTCCGTGCGCGGCGTGTCCTGCTGGATGCCTCGCCAGTCCTGGTTCATCAGGTGCTCGATCTTCTGCCGCGCCCACAGCGGCCCCAGGACTTCGTGCTCCGGCTTGCGGTCCGGCAATTCTACGGCGATCTTGCGCTCAAAGGGCCGGCCTGCCACCTTGCCACGTAGCGTGATCTCCCCGCTGGCCGCCTTCAGAGCCCGCCCGTGCACAACTACCGGCTTGGCGCTGAACAGGTCCAGAATGCGCTCCGGATATACCTCAGTGACCGGTAGTCCGCCCCAGTCTATCTCAATGTCAGTCAGCACCGGGTTGCGCAGCCGCTCGTAGAAACGCTTGGCTACCTCTTCCCCGGCCGTGTTGAGTGTCACGTAGTCCACCTCGCCGCGTCCCGCCTTGGCCATATTATCCAGCAGGAAGCGGTTGACCGAACTGCCGATCCCAAAGGCGAAGATGCGGGCATTGGGATGGCGCTGGATTTCGTCAATTATCGTCATATCGTTGCCCACAAAGCCGTCGGTCATGAAGCAGACGATGCGCATGTGCTCCTGCGAATCCGAGGGCTCAAGTGCGGCCCGGATCGCCTTCATCATCTCCGTACCCCCGCGCCCCTCACGGCTCTTGACGAAGTCCTGGGCCTTCTCGACATTCTGCTTGGTCGCCGCCACCGGCTTATCAAACAGAATGTGGGTGTCGCCGGCGAAGGTTATGAAATTGAAGGTATCTTTCGGGTTGAGATTGGCCAGGCAATGGAACATTGTCTGCTTGGCTTTCTCGATCGGCTCCCCGCTCATCGAGCCGGAGGTGTCCAGGACGAAGACCATTTCCTTGGGAGTTATCTGCTCCGGGGCCACCCGCTCCGGTGGCTGCAGAATGAGCGTGAAGAATCCTCCGAGCTCGGAGGCGTGTGTCAACACCACGTCTCCGATATTGTCAGTGGCGGTCTTGTAGCGCAGGATGAAGTCCTTGTTGGGGATGGTGGCTTTCCGTTTGAGCCTGATCTTGATGACATCGCCGTCACGCTTGCTGGCGATCTCGTGCTGCTTCGAATCCAGTTCGCGGACCGCTGCGCCGGCGTCCAGCTTGACGCTGATGGAGATGTCGTGGCCGGCCCGTGTGTCCGGGACCGTTACCGGCGGCGTGATACGCGAGGCGTCCGGCACCTGGTCGGTATCCGGCGACCAGCCAGCGCCCTTCGGCTGCTTCTCGCCCTCAGGCGTCTCAACTTCCACCACTTTGCCTTCGAGCTGTGGGGGCGTCTCCGGCTGCTGGGAGGTCGGCTGCCCCGGAATGTAGCGCGGGCCGACTACCGTTGGGAAGGAGAACTCGAACCAGCCGTCCTCGTATTTGAGCACTTCCACATAGCGGATGGTCACATCTACATTCTCGCCCGGCATGATATTGGCGACCGACTGGGTGAAAATGTTAGGCCGCTCCTGTTCCAGCAAGCTCGCGACATGCCCCGCCTGCTTGGCCGCCTGGTAGATGCGGCGCGCTTCCTCCCGGCGCTTTATCTCCCCCTCGATCTCGCGGTCGCCCACCTTCATCAACATGTCATCAACCGCGGCATTCTGCGACAGCGGGAAGGTATAGACCGCCTCGATCTTCTCTTCGTAGGGGTTGTGGAACTTCTGGGTGACCTCCACGCGCGCCACAAAGCCGGAGATCTCGGTGCGCACATCGGTATGCTTGAGCGGGCAAGTGCCGAGCACTTCGCCTTCTTTATTGACCACGTCCAAAGCGCCGCCCGTGGATCTGCCCGCTGCAATGTCACCGGCGGCCTGGGCGTCTGACATCCCGTGCAGCCAGAACCCCGCTGCCCCCACGCATACCGCCGCTACGATCACCACTGCCATGATGCTCGTGTTCGCCTTCCTGGTCATCGCAATCATGTCCCTTCTGTACCAGACTTCACGATGTCAACCGCTCCGTCGTGCTACTTGTCATAGCATTGGACCTCAGACAGGTCGCGATGGTTCCATTCCCAACGATCTTGGGGGAAAATGGTGAAGTGTTTCGAGGGGTGCGGGTGCAGGCCCTGGACGGCCCGGAGCGCTGCCGTTCATCGGCTACTCGATACGCAAGTCCACAACACGTGGCGGGGGAGGGCGACGTCTGCGTACCAGCGGCCTCGCCATCAGGTAACCGGCCAAGAAGCCCCCGACATGCGCCATGAAGGCAATCCCCGTCGCGCCGCCGAGGGTGCCGATTGCCGACAGCAACTGGAATACGAACCAGATGCCGATGAACAGAACCGCCGGCAGGTCCACGACCGTGAAGATGATAAATATCGGCACCAGAGCGCGGATCTTGGCGTACTTGAACATCACGAAATACGCGCCCATCACCCCGGCGATGGCTCCGCTGGCACCCACCATCGGCACTTCGGCAAAAAGTGTCACCACACTGTGGGCCAGGCTCGCGATGACGCCACAGACCAGGTAGAAGACCAGGTAGCGACCGTGTCCGAAGCGGTCCTCCACATTGTCGCCGAAGACCCACAAGAAAAGCATATTGAAGAGCAGGTGCAGCAGGCCGCCGTGCATGAACATTGCGGTGATGCCGGAGAGCAGTATCGTTCCCACGCCATATTCGGACCACGCCGCCGGGCTGACCAGGTGGCGAGGCACAAACGCCCAGCGCATCAGGCCGTCGGCAGTGGCGAATTGGGCGATGAACACCATCACACAGATGCTGATGATGCTAATGTTGACATACGGCGTGGACTGGGACTTCAGGTTATCGCGAAGTGGTATCATTGTCTGATGTTATTGTGTGAAAAAGGCTCTGTCCCCTTTTTCGATTTCGTTGACGCCGCCGAAATTATTGTGCTATAGTGAGCCTGCGCAACTGCAGAGATTCAGACAGCAGGCGTATAGGTCAGAAAGAGGTGCTTCGGGCGATGCAACGAGTGATGCTGGGCACGACTATTATAGCACTAATTGCGATTTGCGTGGCCGCCGGCGCCAATACTACGACGATTTCGGCCGGCAGCCAGCTCGGCATTACGATCAACGCCGCCGCGCCGGTGGTGCCGCTGGGCTCCTCGGTGGCGGTGCGCGGACAGATCACACTCCGGCCGTCCGGCCCAATGCCCCAGGGTATCAAGAGTTTCGTGGTTGACGGCGCGACTAAGCTGATGACCGATATCAGTATGCCCGAATACGCCCTCGATACCGGCGATATGGACGACGGCGTTCACGAGCTCCGGATTGACTGCACCGACGGGCAGGTGCTCTTGGCCTCAACCGGCACGCTGCCGCTGCACATCTACAACACATCTCACCAGGCGCTGTTTCAGCAAGCCCCCAGGCCTGACCCCAACTTCTTCAAGCTGCGACGCAAGATCATCCTGCGCGAGATCGTATGGTTCAACGGCCGCGAGGCCGATTTGGAAAAGCACGGCTTTGTCCGCAGCGGGCGGGTCTATATCACCCTCACCGACCTGATGCGTCACATCGGCGGCGGCATCATCTGGGGCCCCAGCCGCAACTACATCGAGGTGCACCGCAACAGCATGGTCGTGCGCGTTATTCCGGGGAGTGCCAGGATTTACGTTGACGGCAACAGGCAGAGCCTGGGCCGCCGTGCTATTCGCATGCAGAACCGTACCTATGTCCCGCTGCGTCCGATGTGCGAGCTATTCGGCATCGGTGTTGACTGGAACAGAATTGACAAGCGGGCACTGGTCAATTTCGCTACCTAACCCTACAATTCAGGAGCCCACGTGACCAAGATTACGCCGCAGCAAGTGGTCTCAATGCTTTCACCAAATGCCCCTGGCCTGAGTGCCCAGGGGTTCTTTTTTCGCATGAGATGAAATGGCCGAAAGCCGCGCAGATACAGTGAAAACCACAGACACCGGCCTGCCAGAGCGTACCAGCGGCGACCTCGGAATGCTCGACCCGATGCGCAGAACCGTAACATGGGGCCTGTGCGCGGTCGGTGCGGCGATGTTGTTGCTGATCGCGGTCGGCTACTGCCGGCGCGCCACGGTCAATGGCCGCACCGTGCCAATGCTCAGGGCGCTCACCGTAGCCGACTGCGCCAGGCGACTCGATATCCCCCTGCAGCCCGGCGACTTGCTGGATGTTTCAGGCGCACTGCTCAAGCAGGGCCGCGGTACTCCGCCCATATTCCGAGCAAATAACGCACTCGTGAGGTCGGATGAAGCGGTGCGGCCGGGCGATGTCGTCGAGATCAGCCCTGCCGGCGATCGGGTAGAGCCGATCACCCAGAGCGCCAGCTTCATCACCCCGGTGGTTATGACCCCGAAGGGACCGAAGCCGTTGCCGTGGCTGACACAAAGCGGTGTCGGGGGCATCAAGTACGTCTATCGCGGCCAGATCAGCGGCAAGCTGCAGGGGATTGTACTGGCCGCCGTCACAACCGCCCACGGCGGCGTCCCCGGCAAACCCAGGCGGCTGGCGCTGACCTTCGACGACGGGCCGGAGCCCACCTACACCCCGCAGATACTGAGCGTGCTGGCCGCCCATGATGCCCGGGCCACGTTTTTTGTGCTCGGATGCTGGGTGCCGAAACGTCCTGACCTGGTCAAGCAGGCCGCAGCCAACGGCAACGAGATCGGCTGCCACACCTGGTCGCATCCCAACTGCACGAAGCTTTCCAATGCCGCCATCCGCCAGCAGGTGCGGCGCTGGGAGGCGGCGGTGGAGCCACTGATAGGGGGCCGGGTGCGGTACTTCCGGCCGCCCTATGGTGCGGTCAATTCGCGGGTGCGCACAGTCCTCAACAGCATGGGCTATACGGTCGTGATGTGGACCGGCGATACCGATGACTGGCGGCGGCCGGGCTCAAATGCGATATACAACCGCGCAATGGCTGCGGCCCGCGACGGTGCGATCATTCTGATGCACGACGGCGGCGGTCCGCGCAGCCAAACCGTCGCGGCAGTCAAACGCATGGTGCCGGACCTGCAGGCCAAGGGCTACCGGCTGGTCACGCTCTCGGAGCTTTACGGCAGAGCCGGTCCGTGGGCAGACGAGTTCATCATCCATACCGAAGCCGGCGACGTGAAGCTGACGCCGTGTGACGAGAAGCTGAAGGTAATCATCAACGGGCAGGCTGCCGAACTGCCGGTGCCGCCGGTGGAGATCGAAGGGCAACTGTTACTGCCGGCGCGGCCGACACTGCAGATGCTGGGCTGCTCAGTCTATTACAACAAGCCCGCCCAGCGGCTGCACATTGACGCGCCAGTATTCAAGATGCAGATGGACCTCAACCGGCGCACGATGCAGCTCGGCTCCGAGGAAGTCTGGATGCTGGTGCCGCCAGTGTTCTACAAGGGCGCCAGCATGGTGCCGCTGTGGATACTGATGGACTACTGCGGCGCAGACGCCACCTATGACCCAACCACCAAGACGCTATACCTGGATGGCGAGTACGGTCGCTCGGGGCGGCCCGCGCCAGGACAAGGCCGCTACGGCAGCGCGCTCGACCGCCACCTTCACCCCGCACTGACCGACAAGGTCCCGTGGCGAGAAAAGTTGGCCTCCAGCTTCTGACCGCAGGGCCGCCCGGGCAGCGTGATTTGGGCATAATTCTGACATGAGTATGGTGTCCCCAGAATTACCTTGCATTGTGGCCGATTTTCTGGTACAAAAGGAGTCGCCGCCAGGAGGGGCACAGGTAGATGAACATGGATACAGTCGTGCAGTGCGTGTGTGGCCACCGTATCGGTCTCAATCAACTGCTGGCCCACGGCTTCGTAATGGTAGGGGATGAGCCGGTGCACGTGTACCTCAAATATCGCTGCGCCGAGTGCGGATACGAAGGGCTGGAACTGCTGGACTATGATAAGTGGAACGCAATGATCAAAGAGCCGGAACCCGACAGCGATGAGGCGATCGAGCTCAAACGGCTGGGCCCGATAGATGCCGGAGAGATACTACAGTTCGCACAAGGACTTGCAACCGTGACAGATAGCGAGTTCTCCGACCTGCATAGCAACAGAGCCTGAAGCAGCGCGGATCAGTTGAAGATTGGAGAAAGAGCCACCCGGATGGGTGGCTCGTTTTGTTGCCGGATGCTGAAGACGGAGCTACGGCTTAGGGAAGGCCGGGAGGATGTCCTCGCCCTCGAAGACCGCGATCTCCTTGCCATCCTGCAATATGCGCAGGCAATCCAACACCGGCCCCGGCCCCTCGCGCAACACAAA
>JALGTY010000168.1 GCA_029821145.1 Candidatus Zipacnadia bacterium | reverse complement strand
TCAAAACCAATTATCAAATCAACGCTTCGGGCAGGCGGCAGCGGCGAGGCTATTGCACCATTCTCCGCGTAGCGTACGTAGCTGACCACGCTGCCTCCGCGCTGGGCCATACCGTGTACTTCGCTTTTCTTCACATCATATCCTTCCACCAGACAGGCCTGAGCCAGGATTTGCGCGGCGGTTACCACGCCCTGCCCACCCACTCCGACCAACATTATTGAACCCGACTCAGTACCATTCATTTGCTAGCCGATCTTCAACGCCTGGCGAGGGCAAATCTGGACACAGACTCCACAAGCATTGCATAGGGCCGCGTGAATTTGAGGCCGGCGCTCATCAGTCTCGCAGTTCTGTACCAGAGCTGGACATCCCAAATCCAGACAGAGCCCACAACTCACACAACGCTCAGGGTCATATTCCAGCGTCCCCGCCTGCTTGCCATCCAACAGCACACAAGGGCGCCGGGCAATAATTACGGATAGCTCCTTGGCGACAGTCTCTTCGGTTAGTGTTTTCTCTAACTGTTCCAAGTCATAAGAATCGATTACACGCACTCGGCTCACACCTGCCGCCTTGCACATCTCGGCCAGGTCCAGTTCGGGAGTCGGTTGACCGCGCAGATTGAGGCCGGTACCAGAATGATTCTGCCCCCCGGTCATTGCTGTCGTGCGGTTGTCCAGAATGATTACAGTAGCAGTGGACTGATTATACACCATATTGATGATGCCGGTAATTCCTGAGTGAATAAAGGTAGAGTCGCCGATTACCGCAACAATAGGGCGATCGCCTTCGTAAACTTGAGCAAGGCCGTGAGCCTGGCCAATGCCGGCCCCCATGCACAGGCAGGTCTGGAGTATCTCCAGCGGTGGCAGCACCGCGAGGGTATAGCAGCCTATATCGCCCGTAACAAAGGCTTTGAGTTTCTTAAGGATGTGGAAAACGGGCCGGTGGGGACAGCCAGCACACATTATTGGAGGGCGAGGGGGAACCGACGTGCTGACCATCGGTGGAGATTGCCGGCCCAGGATTACTTCAGCCGCGGCCTGGAGTGACAGTTCCCCCACTAGCATCGCGTCTGGCTTAGCCTCACAAGCCAGGCCCAAGGCTCGCACTTGTTGCTCGAGAATACGGTCAAGTTCCTCAAAGACCACAAGACGCTCAATCCCCTCAGCAAAGTGCATGACTAATTCGGCGGGGAATGGAAAGGGCATGCCAATTTTCAGGAAGCTAGCTTCCGGGGCAACCTCCTTGGCATACTGGTACGCGATGCCCGAGGCGATAATGCCTAGACCGCCGCTGCCCGGCTCAATCCGGTTAAACTTGCCGTCGTTATTGCTAATCTGGGTAAGCCGGGCAATGCGCTCCAGCAAGTGGTCATGACGCTGGCGGGCATGAGCCGGGATCATGACATACTTGGCACGATCCTCGGTCAGTTCATAGCTTCTCTCAACTGGATGAGACGTCCCTGGCTCGACGACGCACTTGGTATGGCTCAGGCGGGTGGTGCTGCGCACTAGCACGGGGATATCAAACTGCTCACTGAGCTGGAAGGCCGAGCGGGTGAACTCCAAGGCTTCACGGGAATCAGTCGGCTCCAGCATTGGTATCTTGGCGGCAAGGGCGTAATGGCGGTTATCTTGCTCGTTCTGGGAGCTGTGCATTCCCGGATCATCGGCAGTTATGACGACCAGGCCGCCGCCAACACCAGTATAGGCCGCAGTGAATAGGGGATCAGCAGCTACATTCAGACCCACATGCTTCATCGTAACCAGAGCACGGGCTCCAGCCAGAGAAGCGCCTATAGCTGCTTCTAATGCTGCCTTTTCATTGGGGGCCCACTCTACGGGTACAGTGGTTATCCGGCTCAAGGCCTCCAATATTTCCGAGGAAGGAGTACCAGGATAGCCGGCGGCAAACGCCACACCCGCCTCATAGGCTCCCTGAGCGATAGCTTCATTGCCTGAGAGCAGTATAGGAGCTCTACCTTCGGTCATTGAGGACAATGTTACTTAACGCCCCCCAAGCATGGGCTAACAGGTGTACCGATATACAGCCTCGCCCGTTGAGCCCAGATAGTGCGCATCTCTGAGACTACTCGCGTCCGGACACGAGTTACTCAGTCTCGCCGGGCAAAGCTATTACGCTGATACAGCAGCAAGTGCGACTCAGAAAGCCCCAAGCACTTAGTCAACCATTATCTGAGGCTCAACTACCACGGCAGTCCGATTTCGTCCCGACTGGTGGCTCCCACCTCAGCGTCGGTATGCTGCGGGGTCACTTCATCTATCGTTCGCCCAGGCCAGGCTTACTTCACTTTCTCCCCAGGTGAGATAGGCTAACTGGCATGTGCGACACCTGCCGCTGTTGTCGCACAGCAATTAGCCCATACCCTCGTAGGATGCCCTGCTGGTGAATTTATGGTCAGTAACTCAGGCATCATCAGCGTATCTGCATTGCCGATACGCGTACACTCTACCGAGTTAGGTGCGTATCTGTCAAGTTACCTATCCCGAATAATTCACGAGGAGTATTGAGTGATTGAAAAGAGGGGCGTTGGGGGCCCCTTGCCGGCACGGCCCGCTGCAGATGCTTCACAGCTTCGAGGGCATTGTCAACGGCAGAACGAGCGCTGAAGAGGTCCACATCAGTTGGCGACCCGCAACGTCCTATGACCTCTCAGATTTCGAGGAGCGCGTGAGAAGGGAACTGGCCCGTCTCCGCGACCTCGGAGCAGGTGGCATCGTTGTCAACGTCGGCTATGACGATTACCTGGACAACGATGAAGCATGGCAGCGCTTTGTCACCGGGGTCCGTGCCGCCGTTGAACTGGGGCTGAGAGTTTGGATCTATGATGAGGACGGATACCCTTCAGGTGCCGCCGGCGGGAAGGTGCTTCGCGGACATCCCGAACTCGAAGCCGTTGGGCTGAAGAAGCTGACCATTGCCAATCCTGAATTCCCTTTGACCGTCGCCGTGCCTGAGCCGCGTGCGACTCTGTATGCACTCGCCGGCCTGAAGCTGGATGGACCGCGCTTCTGGCTGCCGCTGTCGGCGGGAAGCACGGAGGCCACTGTGTCGAGTGGCGATTACGAGGCGGTGGAAGCCTACTTCGTTGCGCCGCTGTACGAGGGCACGCACGCCGTACTCAACATTGCCGCGGCGCGGCGCTATCCGAATCTGCTGGACCGCCGGGTGGTGAGCCGTTTCCTCAAGCTGACCTACGTCCGGTACTTCGACAGAATCCCGGAAGACCTTCGCCCGCATGTGGAGGCGTTCTTTCCCGATGAGCCGTCACTCATGGCCTTCGCGCTGCCGCTGGTCGAGCGGGATCCCTTTGTGGAGTTGGACCCGGTCAACTGGGAGCTGCCCATCTTCCCCTCCGTGCCGTGGTCGGCCGAACTGGAGCTGGAATTCCTCAACGAGCACAGATATGCGCTTCGGCCTCACGTGGACGCGCTTTTCTCGGGCAGCACGGAGGCAGCCCGGCAGGTGCGGCGCGACTTCTGGGAGACGGTCTCGCGCGTGTATGCCGCGAACTTCGCCGCCCAAGCCGCGCAAGTCTGCGATGCTCTGGGCATGGAACTGTCCGGGCACTTCCTGGCCGAAGAGACCATCGCACAGCATGTCGCACTTCATGGCGACCTGCTCCGCGCCTTGCAGCATCTTCACCGGCCGGGACTCGATCTTCTCACGTGCAACCGGGAACGGTTCCCGAACCACATCATTACCCACAAGGTCGCCCAGTCGGCAGCCTTCCTGGCGTCACGTCGTCGGGTGATGAGTGAGACCAGCGACTATTCGGAGCGCTACGGAGGTGAGCGCAAGGGCGCACCTCTGCGTGACATTCTCTGCACCATTGCCATGCAATACCTGCTGGGAGTCCGCGATTTCTGCATCTACTTCGACTGGCGCGCCATGCCAGCGGATGAATACCAGGCTGTCTGCGAATTCATCAGGCGACTGCTGGAGGTCGGCGGGGAGGCTCGGTACCAGCCTGAGGCAGGTCTATACTTCCCCATCGAACAGGTCTGGGAGCACTATACGCCGGTTTGCCCGCTCGACACGGACTTGCGCTCCCCGGAGCTGGCGCAGATTGACGCTCTGACGACCGAGACGTGCAAGCGGCTCTTTCTTGAGAACGTCCAGTACGTGCTCTGCGAGCGGCACGACATTGCGAGGTTGGCCGCTAGAGGCATCAGGACGCTGCTCTACTATGGCCCGGGGCAACCAGACTCGGCACTGCGGACGCTGTGTGACGAGGTAGGAGTACAATGTCGCCTGCTCGGCGAGTGGGAAGGTGATCAGGGCCGTGAGCGGTCTATTGTAAGCGCAGAGGCAGTGGCTTATGCGACCTACGAGGGCTTTGTATTCGCGGTCAACTGCGGCCCGTCGCCAAGTGAGATTGCCCTGTCAAGCCCTATGGAAGCCGCTTTTCCGCATGTGTCAACTGAACGCACCGGCCCCTTTGAGCACCTTAGCCTGGGGGCGTATCAATGCGCGTTTCTGTTCCCGTAGGGGCGCGAAACGTCCAAGCAGCTTCGCCTGAGTATTGAAGCCCTTCGGCACAATGCGGAAGGGCTTTGTGTGCCGCGACTGAGATGTGACCGATCCAATCAAGAAAAAGGTCGTCGGAGGCAGGAGTCCGTCTCGATTGAGAGAATATGATCACAAGCAGATGGCGATATGAGAGATCGCAGGTAAACCCAGGGGGACGGCCATCAGTCGTCCAGATGCTGCCACGTAAGGGGTGTTTGTCCGGACGTGTCGAATGGCTAAGAGAATGGGAACAAGTCGGTGACGCAAACAGCGATGAAAGACCAATACCTGGGAGAAGCGAAGAGCACCGCAGCCGTGTGGCGCGGAGCCATCGCCACTTTGGGCTGGCTGGTGCTTTGCGTGTTGACGGCCCACGCTGAAATCGTTATGCCCTCTGTTTTTAGCCAGGCCACTCGGGCCGAGGTGCTCAGATCACAGGGCCGGTCGCTTGTACTTCCTCCGCAGCCCACCGCTGTTGATCCTGTGCTGCTCAAGCCGAACCCCGGCATTGACCTGCAGGAGCTACGGACCACCGTATCCCAACAGTTGGGCACACAGGTGCAGGTGTACTCCAAGGTGCCGGGCTGGGCCACGGTGCTGGTTCCCGAAGGGCACACCACCGACACGGTCCTTGGTGCGGTCAATGACGCCGCAGTCGCCGAGGTAGCCTCGCCTCATGCTCGCTTTTACGCATGTTATATGCCCAACGACGAGTATGCCCAAACATACGTCAGCCCCGACGTTGACTATGGGCAGTACTACCTGTACGACATCAATGCTTTTGAGGCCTGGGATCTGCAGCCGGGGGGCGATCCGAATGTTACCATCGCGGTCCTCGACAGCGGTATCAGCATCTATCACGAGGACCTGTATGATAACATGTGGCGCAATACAGGCGAGATCCCCAACAACGCCACAGATGACGATGGCAACGGCTATACTGATGACTATTGGGGCTATGACTTTGCCGGGCCGAATATCGGCTCTACAGGCGAGGGTAACGACCCGACTACTTATATGGGTTTGGATGACGGGTATCCCACCGTCTGGGACCCGAACTGGTGGCTGGAAGATGCGCCCTACAGCACTGACCCGGCCATTGGTGACCTCGACGACAACAACGGTGATGGTGTCCCTGACGCCGGCGTTACTCACGGGACGATGGTGGCGGGGCTGGCCAACGCGGTGACTGACAACAACCTCGACATCGCAGGGGTGGCCTTCAATTGCAGCACTATGGCTGTACGCGTGATGAACCCTGAGGGATGGGGCTGGGACGAGGACGCCGCCGCCGGGATCATCTATGCCGCCGACCAGGGGGCTGATGTCATCAATATGAGTTTCAGTTTCGGACTGCGCGCGGACATCCCCGCCGCGACTATCCAGATGATAAACGATGCAATCGAGTATGCAGTCTCCAAAGGCTGCATCGCTGTGGTCGCGGCAGGCAATTCGCGCGCCTCGGACGGCTATCCTGGCGGGCTCGATTTCCCGGCCGATATGCCTGAGACGATCTCCGTCGGCGCAGTGGACTGGAATCGGGAGGTCTCCTGGTATTCCAACTATGCCGTCGCTGGACAGAGCCTCGATGTGGTCGCCCCTGGCGACTACACCTTCACCACCAGCGTGCTGGAGATGTACACCTGGGGGTTGATGGAATGGCTCCTTCCGGGCGAATTTGAACTCGGTGAAGACCTGCTCGGTGCGCCCATGGGCGGGACCTCCTTTTCGACTCCCATCGTAGCCGGTTATGCCGGCCTGCTGCGCTCCCGCTACGGCGACGCGCTGAGGTATGAGCTGTTCCGCGACATACTTCATAACAGTAGCCTCCTGCTGGGCACGGGCAAGAACGATCCCGACTATGGCTACGGAGAGGTGGACATGTGGGCCGGAATAGTGTACGGAGACCAGATGATTCCGGAGCCTGGCACCATTGTGATGATGTTGCTGGGGCTCAGTGTCATCGCCAGGCGGCTCCGCCGCAGTCGGAGACCTTCTGTTGCCAGCCGACAAAGTGACTAGTTGGGGCAAAACGGAGAGTGATGAGCATGCGAGGACAATGGAGTGAGTGTTTGACAGTCGGCTTACTGGTGTGCGTGCTGATGGTGGGTACGAGCGTGCCGACGTGCGCTCAGCAGAAAACGGCCTGGGACTACATCGCAGTATTCGCCCAGGGCGAAAACGGACCGGGTATGGAGGCGCAGATGGCGGCCATCCACGGTCTAGTCGAAATGGGACAGGCGGCAGTGGCGCCGCTGCTGTCGGTGCTGAATCACCAGAGCAAGCATGTGCGTGCGAATGTGGCGATGGCGCTGGGTAGGATAAAGGCAACTGACGCGGTTGAGCCGCTGATAGCAGCACTACAAGACCCCGAGGCCAGTGTGCGCGGCGCGGCTGCCGAGGCGCTGGGCAACATCGCCGATCAGAGACTGGGCAACATCGCCGATCAGAGAGCGGTCCAGCCATTGCTGGCCCAACTCGGCAAAGAGGATGAGGCAGATGTGCGCGGTGCCGCGGTCGGCCTCGGATGGATGAAGGCCAAGACGGCAGTGCAGCCGCTGATGGGCCTGCTGCAGTCGGAGAGCTGGGAGGTACGCTGGCGCACTGCAGTCGCGCTCGGACAGATCGGCGATAAGGCGGCCGTACAGGTGCTTTCGCCACTGCGCACCGACACAAACGTGGTGGTCGCTGCGTCCGTTCTATGGGCATACGGGACGCTCAACGACCAGCCCGACTTCAGCGGCTTCCAAGCCGATC
>JALGTY010000598.1 GCA_029821145.1 Candidatus Zipacnadia bacterium | reverse complement strand
AAGCACAGGTCCATGTCGGCCTTTGCGAAGGAGAGGGGGTGGGATACGGGGACCTCTTTGCCATCGATGCACCATTCGTCCATTCCCCAGAAATGTGCGTTTGCAAGGTCGAGCGCGAGCTCATTTACGAGGCGGGCGACGAGGGGGAGCTGCTCTGTGGGGCCGATGGGTCCGCAGATTCCGGCGGGGTTGTCCGGCGTCGCCTCTTTCCAGGCGGTGATGTATTCGAGCGCCTCTGCGAGGTAGAAGTCTTCGAGCGTCTCGTAGAATACGACTTTGAAGCCTTGCCTGCTCAGGGCCGCCATATCGTCGGCGGTGAGCCGGGCCGCATCGTTTAGGATCTCGTCGTCGAGGGTCGTGTAGTCCCACCATTCCGGCGCCAACATGCTTAGTTTCCGTGCCATTTGTGCTCTCCTTACAGCGTATGGACAAGGTCACCCAGTTCCGATTGCAATATGTTGTCCTGCGGGTATGCGTGCCCTAAGTGCTGCCTGAAGCCCTCTGCATAGGCGGCGCCGATTTCGGCGCCCCTCTTTTCGGCGAAGATCATTATCACGTAGTCGTCCATTCCGTGATGCTTTAAGAGCCAGTTGCGCTGGCTTTCGTGGCAGCAGAGCATTTGCTCCTTCGTGTCCATTACAGAGCCGATGTCAACTATCATGCCCGGCTTTATCTCGGCGCCGAGGTTGTCTTTTCCTTCGACGGGGTCGGCGTAGTAGAGATGGGGGACAGGCTCGAAGGGCTCGGCTCCGGGGGTCTCGATGTTGACGACGCCGCAGGCGAAGCAGGCGGTTTGAGCGAGTTTCGAGGCGGTTTCGTGGTCCACCATGTAGTCGGTGGGGCTGAGTGTCAGGACGATTGCGGGGCGCACCCTGCGAATCAGCTCGATGGCCTTTAGCAGGGTGGGCCTGTCGTACATGATGAAGATGTCACCACATTCGAGGCAGTGATAGGTTCCGTCCAGGATGCCGGCGGCCTTTGCTGCCTCGGCCTTTCTGATCGTGCTGATCTGTTCGTATGGACCTGCCAGCCCTTTTCGCGCAGCAAGGCCAGGGTTCCGGCGCACATGAATTCGGCATCGTCGGGGTGAGCGCCAAAACTCAAAACGGTTTTTGTATCAGCCATAAAAACCCTACAAATGTCACGAAGCTGCATTTATCATTTCGGCAGATTCCCTGGTCTTTCTTTAAGGACGGCGGCGGCGTGGCGGGCGTAGTGGCCTCGAAGGTCGCGTGCGTACTGCTTGAGTATGTTCTCGCCGAGCCCTTTGTAATCGCCGCAGCGGTAGAGTGCCCGGGCGAGGAAGATCTCCCTGAGCGAGTTGTTTCGCGTGCTGGTGTCCGTGGCGTTGGCCGGGGTATCATCTCTGGCCTTAGCGATATCAGGGAAGGCATGACCCATTATGCCGGGCTTCTGGAGAAGCTCGGCCAGGGGTCTGGCTGCGCGGGCGTCACCGATGGCCTCGAATGCGAGTGCGACGGCGCGGCAGTGGGACATTTCGCTCTCGACGGTGATCTGCCTGGTCTTCTGGATTATGGGCTTGAGGGCGCGGGTGTCGCGCGTGCGGCCGAGGGCGACTATCAGGCTGTCGAGTGGGCTCTGGCTCCGGCCAAACTGCCCCATCCCCGTATAGTTCCAGCCCTTGTCCCACTCGGCCCTGCCCACGGCCTCGATCAGGGTCTCGACACCGGCAGGATTCCCCAGCATCCCAAGGATGTGGGCATAAACGAGCTTCGCATTGGGGTCCGCCGTCTCCTTCAAGGCCCTTTGAACACGTGGCAGTGCATCTGCGGGCTGGGCGAGTATCACTTCGAGGCCCTGATAATTGGTGGGCACCTTATCTACGGCGTCGATGACCTTTTCGAGTGACAATGGAAAGGAATCATTTTCCGTCAGGACACTCTCGGGCAGATTGCCCTTCTCGACCAATTGCTTCTGGATCTTCTTTATGTCCACGTCTCGCAGGGGCTTGCCTGTCCCGGCGGTGTCGGCGGCAATGATGCCCGCGGCGTAGCCCTGGTTCTGGATGTCGGCCTGCATTCTTATTACGGGCATTGCGTCACGGTGCGCACTTACGCCGAGGCCCGTTACGAGGATTCCATCGAGCCCCCTGGGCAGCAGTGCGCGATAGGGGACGTTGACGAGCATACCTTTTCTATCGGGCGGCCTGAGCATGAAGAGGGGATGGACCGTGAATCCATGCGAGTCGAAATTGCTTCGTGAG
>JALGTY010000167.1 GCA_029821145.1 Candidatus Zipacnadia bacterium | reverse complement strand
CTCCGCCTGCGGCACGTGCTTCCACCCGGTGGCATGGGCGTTGAGCTCAATCATCGCCAGTTCGGCGCCCCCGGCCAACACTCTGACCGTGCCCGAGGGCTCCACTTTTGCCGTTAGCGCTTCCTGCGCCCCTGAGCCGGTTGCCACCGCAAGCACAACGCTTACCGCGATGGCTATTCTTGCTATCTTGTCTGTGGCCGTTGAGATTCTCATGGTTTGGTCTCCTGTGGCTCTCCGTCGCATCCCTCACTGCACGATCTGGAGCGGGATCGGGGGCAGGACTCCGAGCGACACCCACCGTCTCTGCGCCGCCCCCGCTCTCTCCTCACCAGTGCCCTTTGGCGGCGCGGAGACACCGATGATGGCGTTGCCGCTGTCGCCTTCCCGCGCGATGTTGAGGTCGGCCCTGAGCGACAGGACGATGCCGGTGGGCCCCACGCTGCTGCTCGCCAGGCTCACCCCACGGGGCGCGGCGGCCAGTGCGAAGCGGAGGCTGCTCGGCGTGACCCAGGGATGGTCAGGCAGCGTTGGCGGTACCCTTACCTGCACCCGCGCGGTGCCGTCGAGCGGAAGGCGTATGCCCCCTGAGGTCACGGGCTCCAGGCCCGCCACCAGCGGGCGCCACACCGCAGGCACCGGTCGCGGCCCCGGCACCGACACCAGCAGTTCCTGTTGGGGCACAATATGGCGCCAGAGAAAGGCCTGCATCATGTCCTCGGCGGGCACCACGCGCCTGGTGATCATATCCCCACCAACCTGCGCCTGTGCCTGCAGATGCAGGGCGAACGTCTGTGGGCGGGCGTCGCGCGGGGCGCTGATGGTCACGTCTACTTTGTCCTTGTCGACTGGGATGCCCTCGGTCCTCAGAGTGAAGCCTGCGGGTGCGTCCTTCAGCGCAAGTTGGATCTTACCGTCGAAGCCGCCCTTACGTATCGCATGGACGGTGACGGTAACCGTGCGTCCGGGCCGAAGACTGACGCCGGAGGGCATTACGCGGAGGGCGAAGTCAGGTCGCGGCGGGCCGAGCCGTAGGCGATAGGCGTACTCGTCACCACCATGCGACTGCACATCAGAGAGGACGACCAGATATTCCCCGTCTTCTGGCAACTGGAACCGCAGGTACGAGTCGGCATGGTGGGTAATGAGGCCTCTCTCCGGGTCTTCGTGGTCGTCATTGGAGGCGAGCACGTCGCCGTCCGGCCTCACCAGCCGCAGCAGCGAGTCGAGCGGCGAATTGAGGCGCCGGGCGTTGACCTCGGCCAGCACTTCCTCCCCGGCCCGACCGGTGAAGCGGAAGGTGTCCACGTCACCGGCCTGCCCGATGCGGCCATTGATGATCAGCGGTGGCGAGACGACCTGCGCTTCCTGGGGGGTGTTGTTGGACTCGGCCTCGAGGCTTTCGGGTAGGCTGTCAACGGCATAGGGCACGGCATTACAGACGCCGAGGGGATCTGGCGGCCGAGCCAGCCTGAGCTTCTCGCCGCCGGGAGAGGTGTCGAGCTGCAGCGTCCCGGCGGCAAGGTTCCAGCCCGCAATCGAGGCCGCGGTCGGTGCGCCGGCTTGGCCACCGAGCGGGAACACCTCGGTGACAAAGGGAAGCTCGCCTACCGAGACCCGGTAGACGAAGTCATCGCGGCCGCGGTATATCGAATCGCGGATCTCAAGCTCGTACACGCCATCAGCAGGGACTTCGTAAAGCAGCACAGGGTCGGGATCAAAGCGGTAGTCGTCCGCCTCGGCTACCTCACGCCCGGACGCGTCGCGCAGCGACAGCACAGCCTGGAACCACCCCGGGACGGCGTCGGCGAGGTACGGGATGAGCGCGCGCGCCTGCACGCGGATGACCAGCCGCTGCCCCTTGCGCGCCTGCAGACGGAAGTGGTCGCTGTCCCCGGGAGTGATCTGCCCATTGAGCATCACCGGCAGGGCCAGGGGGGCCCGCGCCCTCTCGTCCGGCTCCAGGTCCTCCTCACATACCTCCGGCAGCCCTGCCAACTCGAAGCACAGCGCGTTGGTCACACCGTTGGCTGTGAGAAGCCGCAGTTCACGCTTTCCCGCCGGCGCTCCCGGATCAATGCTCACCTCGACCGCCACCTGCTCGGCGAGCTGTGGGTTCAGTTGCTTCTTGGGGTCAAAGAGGCGGTTGCGCAGCCGGGCCAACTCGCCGGGGGTCTTGTGGTCCAGATCGCGCAGCCAGGGGTGGTCGGGAAGCTCGGGCGGGTCATCGGACTGCCGGACATAGTCCATCACCCGGGCGCTCCAGCGCCGCCTTACCAGCTCTCGCAAGAACCACCCGGTATCCCGCAGCTCGTTGATATTGAGCGGCCGAATGTACTCGACCACGCGCCCATGGGCTCCCTCACCGGAGATCCAGACACCGTTGGCGCCGCCCAGCAATTGCCCCCCGACCACGACGCGGAAGGTGGTGCCCTGTTGGCCACCGGCAGGGTAGACGTAGCCTACATGCGGCCCTCCGGCCTGAGCCCGGGCGCAAGCCGTACAGGCAACCAGGGCAAGGATCATCAAGCACCCGCTACGAGACATGATGGAATGAGTGCCTCCTCTGTGATAGCGTCACGCGCGAGAAAGAAGTGCGTTTGCCGATTGGCTCACATGATCTCCCTGAGGCGCCCCTCAGTCTGGATGCCGCCCTCCTCCGACGAGGGCAGGACCTTGATATCCTCGCCGCGCGGGTTGGGCAGGGGCGCATCGGGGTCGATACCCATCAACTCGTAAATGCTGCCGATCAAATCCTGCACGGAGACCGGTCGTTCGGCGACCTCTTCGCCGGTGGCGTTGGATGCGCCGACCACCTTACCGCCCTGGAAGCCGCCGCCGGCGACGACGTGGGTAAAGCACTTGCCGTAGTGACTGCGGCCACCATTCCATGGCGGCTCCCACTGCACGCGCGGCCCCCGCCCGAACTCGCCACCCCACCAGACGATGGTGGTGTCCAGAAGGCCGCGGTTGGCCAGGTCCTCCAGGAGTGTCGCCATCCCCCTGTCCATCTCGGGCAGCTTGCGGCGCATGATCTGAAAATGCTGTTTGTGGGTGTCCCAGCCGCCATAGTTGATGGTGACATACGGCACGCCGACCTCGACCAGCCGCCGGGCCATGAGGCACGACTGCCCGAAAGTGTTCCGACCATACTTATCGCGCAACTCCGCGGGCTCCTGCGAAAGATCGAACAGTTTGCTGGCCTCGCCGAGGATCAGGTCGTAGGCATTCTCCTCGGCTGTGTCCAACCGCGCAAAGGCGGGCTCATCAGGCATGGCGTTTCCGAGGGTGTCGAGCGTGTGGAGCAAGCTACGGCGGCCGCGCTGGCGCTCATCGGAGATGCCGGGAGCGATGATCCCCTCCACCTCAAACCGCCTGGCGTTGGGGTTGCCGCCGGTGGCGAAGGGCTTGCACTTCGGTCCAAGGAAGCCGGCCTCGGAGAACCGGCCCTGCGTCCTGGTTAGCACGATGTAGGGCGGGATCAGGCTCGTATAGCCGTGGGCGTAGCCCTTGAACAAGGAGACGACCGCCCCCACACTGGGGAACACGAGCGAACCCCCGGGCATGCGCCCGGTCTGCACCATGTAGGCGGCGGTCTCATGGCCGTTGACGCCATGGGTCATCGAGCGGATGATCGAGTACTTGTCCGCTTGCTGGGCGAGCAGCGGCAGCAACTCACCGATCTGGATGCCCGGCACGTTGGTCTGGATCGGCTTGTTGAGCGGGCCACAGTAGTCATAGCCCGCCTCGGGCTTCGGGTCGAAGGTATCCAACTGAGAGGGCCCACCCCACATCCAAATCTGAATCACAGACTTCGCCCGGGCTTCGGGCGCAGCCCACACGGCGGAGCAGAGAGTGACTACCAATAGCGATACACCTAGGTTCAGCGTCAGTTTCCTGTCCATACTCTCACCTTCCAGGCTCAATGCCGGCACAGGAACTCCTTCGAGTTTATCAACGCCCAGGCGAGATCGCTGAAGGCCTGGCGCCCCGGGAGGCCGGAAGTCTGCAAGTACTCCTCGGCCGCGGACTGTTCGGAGGGTGTGGGGTAGCGCGAAACCAGTAGCAAGTAGACACCCCTTGCCAACTGGCTACGGTTGCCCTCAGCGGACTCAAACAACGCGCGCAACTGCGGGCCGTTCTCGATCTTTTGACGAACGTCGGTGGAGTTGATCAGGTACATCCGCTGGGCGTCCGAGGGCGTGTTGTTGCGTTCGGAAGCCAGGCCGGTGTCTCGCGTCGGGCGCCCGAAAGTCTCCAGGAACCGGCTGGTGATGCTGCCGTCGGCGAGGGCGATCGTGCGCTGCGTACTGGGGATAAAGGTGAACGGCTCCGGGATGGGACTGGAGTACTCCTCTCCCCTGCCACCGATCCAACACAGGGCATCCATCAGCACCTCGGCGTCCAGGCGGCGAATCGTGTAGTACGCGAAGCGCGCGGTGTCCGGCACGGGTTCTTCTGCCACGGACGACTGCTGATAGGTCCGGGAGTTGAGGATCAACCGGAACAGATGTCGCATGTCGTACTTGGAGCCGACCAGTTCCTCGCTGAGCAAGGTGAGCAACTCCGGGCAGGCGGGTGGGTTGTCTGGGCGGATGTCATCCGGCTCGTGGATGATGCCACGCCCCATGAGCCAGTACCAGATACGGTTCGCGAGCGCCTGTGAGAACCACTTGTTCCCCGGCGCCGTCAGCCAGTCAGCGAAGACTTCGCGAGGGTCCTGTTGAGCGGGAATGGTGGTAGTGCTCCCGTCGGGGAAGGTGACCGCCAACGACTCGGCGTCGCTTGAATCGAAGTAGACGATCTCCTCTTTCCACTCGCGCGTCGGCTTATAGCCCACCTTGGAGAAGAAGGCGGCCAGCTCATCTCGTTTCTCCTCTGGCCAGCTGCCCAGCCGCACGCCCATGAAAGTCAGCGCAACTGCGTGGGCGATCGCCATTGAGTCGCGGCCCTGCACGGCGCGATAGAAGTTAGCGGGAGCGACGCGGAAGTTGCTGCCGCTGGAAGTCAGCAGTTCCCGCGCGAACTCGTCGTAGGGCTTGTTGTCGCGGATGCAGTTGCGCACCCACCGATGGTAGGCCTGTACTGCGTTGGGCCACAGTTTGATCGGAAACTCCGACTTCACCCGCAGTAGGTCACACCACTTGAGGGTCTGGTAGTCAACGAACTCGTCGCGTTTGAGGAGGCTGTCGCTCAGGGCGGCGCGCTTGTTGGGACTGGTGTCCTGGAGGAAGGCCTGAACTTCTTGCGGTTGCGGCAGCGTGCCGATGACATCGACGAAGACCCGGCGGATGAACACTTCGTCCGAGCAGGCCTGGCGCAGTCCGAGGTTGTGCTTCTGCAGGGCCGCCAGCACCGGGGCATCGACCGAGTTGGCGGGGATCGGCCAACTGGCGGCCTCATACGGAGAGGCGTCCTGGGCGCAAGCAATGCCTGTCAGGAAGGCTGCGACAACAACAGATATGGGCAGCAGGGCTCGCCTCATTGTATTGAGCTCACCGACGTTTGTTTGTAGTTCACTATTCTCCGTGCTGGCTGCAAGCGGAACGGCGCTTTATGTAACCTTCTGCGCCACTGCCGCCTTCTCCTCCTTGGGTGGGCACATCGGGGGCCCTGTCCCTCTCGAAGCCTCGTAGGCCTCGGGGCTGCGGGGGGATCCGGCCCCGGCGGGGCGATGCCCCATGCCTGCCGAAAGAGCACTACCCAATCCGCCCTTCGACCGTTTGGATGGTGCTTTCCACCTTGACGACTGCCATCTCTTCCTTCCTCGCCCTGCTCCCACTTCCCTTCCGGACCCGCCTCTCATTGCAGTTGGAGATCCTGGCGCTGCGCCACCAGCTGACCGTCTACCAGCGGACAGGCACCAAGCGACGCTTCAAACCTGCAGACCGCATCTTCTGGGCCCGGTACCCCCAATAACGCTACCAACTTGTAATGCGGTAGGCTGGCGAGGGCACGAGTGGACTACCACAGCTTCCTGCGCACGTGGCACGGAGGCGCAGCTCCCTTGTTCAGGAAGTAGTCCTGATGGTAGTCCTCGGCGGGCCAGAATCGGGCGGCCGCGGATACCTGGGTGACAACGTTGAGACCCCTGCTCTTCAGTTCGGCAACAAGCATATCGGCGGTCTGCTGCTGCGCCTCGTCCACGTAGAAGATCGCCGACCGATACTGGTCTCCGCGGTCCGCGCCCTGACCATCGCTTTGGGTCGGGGCGTGGATCTCGAAGAAGAGCTTGGCGAGCTGCTCAAACGACACCCGCACGGGGTCGTATAGAACCTCGACCGCCTCCGCATGGCCGGTGGTGTGGGTGCAGACGTCCTCGTAGGTGGGTCTCTCCTTCGTACCTCCGGTGTAGCCCACGGTGGTCGCGATGACTCCGGGCTCCTGCTGAAGCCAGTGCTCGACCCCCCAGAAGCAGCCGCCAGCGAAGATAGCCCGGCCATACTTTACTTCGACTTCCGGGATGAAGGCCAGCGACAGCGAGTTGACGCAGTGTCGAGTGTTCTTGGTCGTCAGCTGCTCTCCGACGAAAACATGCCCCAGATGGCCGCCGCAGTTGGCGCAGATGATCTCGGTGCGCTGACCGTCGGCGTCCGGGAGGTGCTGCACAGCGCCCGCTATCTCGTCATCAAACGCCGGCCACCCGCAGTGGGCGCGGAATTTGTCCTGCGAGCGATAGAGCATCGCGCCGCAACGCCGACAGGCATACACCCCGCCGGCAAAGTGATCGTTGTACTCTCCGGTGAACGGTCGCTCCGTCCCCTTGTGGACTATAACGTACTCCTCTTCGGCGGTCAGAGTGCGGTACTTCCCCTCGGGCGATTGGGTGGCCATCGCAGTATTTCCCCTTGCTGCCAGCGACTGATCCTGGCAGGCCGTGGCCTGTGCCAAGAAATGAGTAGACACGAACGGGAAGCAGCTCAGTCCTATGCGCCCCTGCTCCCCGGTCAACAGGATAGTAGAACGCCACAGCCGCCGGCGACAGCCAGGCAGATGGTTAACTGCACCGAAGTGGAGCCAGGTCGCATCGCCAATGTCATTCTCCTGCGCAGCCCCAGAGCTGGCCGCCGATAGAGCTGCCTCCGATCGGCCCATGCCCGCCTTGGGAGATGCTTACTGATCAAATAGACGGGGAAGCCTGCGCAGGAGTTCGGCTCCGCTCAACGAAGAACGTATTCACGTTCAGTTCGCTTAACCACCTGCGAACCTCCTTCGCCGTTAACTCCGAGCCGTTATCGGACCGCAGGTAGCATGGCGCGCCGCGCTGAGTGAACAACTGCGCCAGCCGATCCAGTACGTCATCGCTGGTCAGCCACCTGGCCACGTCGATCGCCAGGCATTCCCGGGTGTGCTCATCGCTGATCGTCAGCAGACGAAACGCTCTGCCGTCATGGGTACGCGCATGCATGAAGTCATAGCTCCAGATAGGATCCCGGTAGGCCGGGCGTAGCCGCACGCAGGAGCCGTCGCTGAAGGCCTTTAGCCCAGTTTCGCCGGTCCTCCGCCGGCACCTGCCACTCCTGCCC
>JALGTY010000166.1 GCA_029821145.1 Candidatus Zipacnadia bacterium | reverse complement strand
AGCCCATCGTAGCCGGTAATCGGCACGGGCGCGCCGCCCTCGACGCAACTGCAAAAGTCCGCAACCAGCGCGTAGTCCATACTCTCGCCGTAGCCGACCCAGGTGTAGCTGGACTCGTCATTCTGGTGCAAACCTAGCTTCTCTGAGACCAGGTCCACCCAGATGTTGCCGCCACTGCCGATGACGCACATGGTAGCATCGCCCCAGATCGGATAATGCGGCGGACGCGACCAGGAGCAGTCGAGTGTGGCGATGCAGCCGCCAGTGAAGTCCATCGTGATAAGCCCGGCGTCGTCGCATTTGAGTTCCGGGTTGAAGAATCTGTCCATTTCGCAATAGACCGTGGCGACCTCATCACCGGTGACGTCGCGCATCAGGTCAACGATGTGGACGGTGTGGTCAATGGTAGCGCCGCCGCCGGAAAGCTTCGGCTCGACGAACCAGCCGCCGGGATTGCGACCGCGGTTGGTGCCTTTGATGGCCAGAATGTCGCCCAACTCGCCGGCCTCCACCATCTTCTTGGCCTCGATATACGCGGGGCCATAGCGGCAGGGGAAGGCGGTCATAAGCTGCACACCCGCGCTTTCGCAGGCATCAATCATGGCCTGCGCGTCAGCGACCGAAGTGCTTATCGGCTTTTCGCACAACACGTGCTTGCCGGCGTCCGCAGCCAGGAGGGTCTTTTCCTTGTGTCCTACGTTTTCGGTACAGATGATCACCGCGTCAATGCCGGCGGCTAACAGCGCCTCGTCGCTTTCGAAGTATGTGGTCTCAAACCGCTCAGCCATCTGTTTGCCGCGCTTGGGGTCGGCGTCCGCTACCCCGACGAGATTAGCGTCCGGGTTGGCACTTACCGAAGCGGCGTAACTTGCCGCGTGCATGTGTGCAAAACTGATTATTCCTATATTCACTGACATCTCTATCGCCTCCGATATGCAGCTGTGCGCGCAATGGGCGTCAAAGCCGCTTACAAGTTGATGACCTCGTCGGTTTCCGCAGATTCGCATGCCGCGAGGGCGAGCCGTAGGGAATCGAACGCATCATCCACGGAGATCGGGGCCTGGTTGCCCTTTGCGACAGCTTCGATGAACAGTTCGTCCTCGATCAGGTAGGGTGATTTGGCCGGGCTCGATGGCACCTGCACACCCGCGAGGCCCTCCTCGATCTGACGCTGCTGGACGGTGAGGGTGGCGTTTTGGGTGCTGTCGTGTTCGATCAGGCCATTGCTGCCGGCGATCTCGAAGCTGGTGCGGAAAGTGCCCAGGTCCGCCCAGGAACCCTCGACATGCGCGATGGCACCACTCTCGAACCGGATCGAGGTGAGGCTGTAGTCGAGCGTCGGCATATGCTGGTACAGGGCGCGGGAATAGACGGTCTTCGGCTTGCCGAAGGTCCACAGCAACCAGTCGAAGTCATGAATGATCATGTCCAGCGTCACCCCGCCGCTTTGCTGGTAGTCCTGGAACCAGCCGTCGGTGCCCAGCGGCATGGTGTTGATGCGCGTCGTTCTGACCATCCCGACATCACCGATGGCGCCGCTTTTGACCAGTTCGGTGGCTGTGGCGTATTCGGGGAAGAATCTCACCACATGGCCGACCATCATGATAACGCCGGCATCGCTTACCGCCTTGACGATCTGTTCGCCCTGCTGGATGGTGCGTGACAGCGGCTTTTCACAGAAGATGTGCTTTCCAGCATCCGCTGCCTGGCAGCAGTACTCGGCATGGTGCGGCGTCGGGCAGGTGACGGCCACGATGTCAATGTCGTCAGCGTACGCTTCGGCGATATCGGATACGGCCTGTGCGCCGATGTCTGCGGCCGCAGTCTTGGCGGCCTCCGGGACGAGGTCATAGACCTTTGCTACGCGGCAACCCTCGATCTCCGTGTAGTTGCCTGCGTGCATTTGGCCCATGGTGCCCGCCCCGATAAGAGCAATGTTGAGCATCCGAGCCCACCTCCTCAAATGGTTGATTCTCTCATCAGCAACTCATTGTACATTCTTCAGGGAATTTCTCCGTTGCGAGGCTTACTTCCTTCTTGCATCGCGCTGTACTATCCGACGGCAGCGGCCACATCGCGGAGAAACTCGACTGCACCCGCGTAGCCGCCAGGGTGTTTGAATAGAAACGAGCCGGAGACCAGCACATCGGCCCCGGCGCGGATTACGCCTGCGGCAGTGTCGGCGTTGACCCCGCCGTCAAACTCAATAAGGGTCTCGTATCCGCCCGCATCAATCATGCCACGCAACTCGGAGATT
Organism: Candidatus Zipacnadia bacterium; assembly: GCA_029821145.1. Lineage (GTDB taxonomy): Bacteria > Armatimonadota > Zipacnadia > Zipacnadales > UBA11051 > UBA11051. The sequence goes on along the minus strand of JALGTY010000166.1, from coordinate 9,440 downwards.
CGCTGGGTACTCTCAGGGATGAAGCTCTGGCCCGCATAGCCGGGAAAAACGCCCATTATCATAACGATGTCACAATGCTCGAGCAGCGGCTCGACTCTTGCGATCGGAGTATCCGGGTTGACCGCCAGGCTGGCCTTGCAGCCGAGCCGGCGGATCCGCTCAAGCAAGCCGGCCGCATCGTCGGTTACCTCGTAATGCACCGAGATGCCGTCAGCGCCGGCCTCGGCGAAAAAATCCAGGTGCTTTTCAGGGTTGGTGAACATCAGGTGGCAGTCGAAAAAGCGGTCGGTCAGGCCGCGTAGCGCCTGGGCGACGATGTGCCCGTAGGTCACCTGGTCGGTGAAATGACCGTCCATGCAATCAAAGTGCAACCATTCGCATCCGGCGGCTTCCAACGCATGGACTTCGTCGGCCAGATGGGCGAAATCGGCACACAGAAGCGATGGAGCTATGATTATTTCGCGCCGCATACTTATCCCTTCAGTCGTCCGGGGCGTCAGAAGTCGTGTTCCCAGGGCCGAGGAATCCTGCAAGGTCGCCGGCTCGACACAAGTTCAGACCGATCAATTGGGCGATATGTCTGTGTGATGCGTCGCCTAGCGAAACAGCGACAATCCGGTCTTTGCGAGTATATACGCCCAGGGCAGCATCTCCCAGTACGAACAGGTGTGACGTCTTGCCGGTCCGGGCCAGCACCGAGCGAGCACGCTCACACCCCGCCCCCGGATCGCTGCGCCAGATGCCAGCACCCCAGGCCTGCTCGCCCTCACATATCGCAACTCCGGCCACTTCGGGCCACTCGCAGGCCCTATCCAGGAAGTCCTGGAGACTCTCAGCGTCACGGATATGAGGTGTCCGTGGCATCCGCTTTCGGCGCACTTCCGCCTCCCGGCCGCCCCACCACGCCGCTGCCACCGGGGCCATCAGGAAAACCACCGCGGATTGTAGAAGCAGACCGGGCAAATAGCCGGTCAAGGCATATACGAACGCAGCGGGCACGTCGAGCGCTCCGCCTGGCGCCGCAGCGTATGCCAGTCCGGTGAAAAGCGCCATGACGGCCTGGGTGATCAGCATCGCCACGAATACCACCACGCCGCGCACGATCTCAGCTCCGGTGACCAGCAGCGCGGTAATGAGATAAGCCGCTGCCAAGCCCACATGAACCGCCGTGGGAACCGGCTGGCGCGCGAGAACAGTGCCCTGATTGAGCATGACCGCCAGCAGGATCACGAACAGACCGGTTAGCAGTACGGCAGGCAGGGCGGCTTTGTGGCCCGGGTTGTACATCACGCCTCGCCTCGCAGGGCCTCGCGCAGCTTCGTCAACGCGATGTTGGCGGCGCCCATCTTAGCGGTCGCCTCGGCCGGAATCACAAGCAACGTTGCGGCATCGCAGGGGCCGACCACCAGCCCAGCGCCGTCACCCTCGACCAGGATGCGGTCAATTGCACCCAACTCCATCGCCTCGCCCACGACGGAGGCCGTATCATAGGCGCACTCGGCAGCCGCAGCTATGATCGCGGCGTCAGCAGCGGGAGCGGTAGTGAGGATGCTGTATGTACTGCCGGTGAAAGCCAACACCTGTTGGCCGGTCTTTTCAGTGGCTTGCCGGCTCTGGGACTCGTCAGGCGGCAGTGCGGCCTGCTCGATAGACTGGGCCCGGCACTCGTTGCCCAGGTCGAGGTCGGCTGCGGCGTCCCTGGCGCGATGGGCCAGCAGACTCAACTGCCCCAGCTTTGCGTCCGCACCACCGCGGATGAGTATCTGGCTTGCACAATCCCGCGAAGCAGCACTTACCAGCGTGCCGGCATCGGTCATCAGGACCAGGCTCTTGGGGCTACCGGCATGGATTGCCTGAGTCCCCGCCATCAGTGCAGCAAACAGGCTATCGAGGCTGTCGAGAAGGCTTGTATCGGCCGGCAGCGGGGCCAGGCCGATAAGGGCGTAGATGCAGCCGGTGCCAGAGACCGCCGTTGCCACAGTCTCGCCTTCTACCACGTTCGATGCCGTCGCGCGCAGCGCCATATCTTGCTCGGAGCTCAGCCCCGCGCCTGCCGTAGGAGTCAGCTCAGGCTCTTCGCTGGTCGGCTCGACTTGCTCATCAGCCAGTAGAGCGGGGACCGGCGGCAAGGAGTCGGTTGATTCGCCCGCCTCCTCTTCAGCTTCCTCAGGTGCGTGTGGCTCGGACAGGTCCATGGTCATCTGTCCAAGCTCGGCCTGCTCGGGTTCGGGCTCCGTGGCCTCGAGTTCGGGGCTCGGTGGCATCCCAGGTGGCTCCTGGGTTTCGGGCTTGGGCGCAGCCTCGGCCGGGTGGTCGGGAGCAGGCTCTTGCTCGGCGTCGGTCGCGTCGTCGGCTTGAGCGGGGGGCTCGACGCCCGCCTCGGCCACTAGCTGCTCGGCGGCTTCGTCAGTCTCCTCCACTGGCGTGTCGGGATTCTCCATCAGTGCGCTCAGGAGCTGTTCCTGGCGCTGCCTGGTGTCCTCATCTGCCGTCGGGGTGGGGATGCGGAATTCGCTGGAATAGTCCATGTCCTCCGGCGAGCGCTGTTGTGGCACAGACACGCCTGGACGGGACACTTCCAGCGCCGACCGTATCAGCCAAAGGTACACGAATATCGTCAGCATCTGCACCAGCGCCGCGAGCCAGAAGCCGGTGTAGAAGTCGAGCCATAGCTGTTGAAAGTCAGCCTGGGCGCCGGTGAGTGTGGTGACTTTGGCCGCGCCCATCGCCATCATCGCTCGTCCGCCCATCGCCACCAGCACCACAAGCAGCGTGCGGCCCGGCGGCACAATCCCCTCGGCCGGGACCATCAGCACAATGAAATACAGCAGCACCTCGCCAATGAGCAGCATCCCGGTAAGACGAGCCATCGGCTGGGTATCAACGAGCTGGTAGTTATGCAAGACCACACTTGCGGTAATGCCGATGACGAATACGGCGACCAGCCACAGGATCGCCCAGAAGGGCGTCACGCGGCTTGAGGGTGTGCCGGCTGTGTCTGCCACTAAAGGTCACCTCCACTGTTGTGTCGCCTGGTACACATCAGGAAGCTATCTCAGATTATCGCGCTTTCCGCAGTAACTGTCGAATCGACCTTGGTGCGCTCTGCAGCTTGGGCGCGCAAGCTCAGCGCAAATTGCTCGATCCTATCCCAGGATGGACAGAACGGCCAACGCCCGCCGCAATTACCCGGCCATCCACGGACAGGCGCCACGTTGCGGGCAGTACTTACAGCCGTGACGCTTCGATATCAATGGGAGGATCACGAACGAATCCAGCACAAATACCCCCAGGAGGACGGCAAGCGGCCAGGAGAAGGAGCTTAACATGCGCGCTCCGCCGACAAGCACAGGAATGAGCCACAGCGGCACGATGACCGGTATATGCTGTCGGAACTTCTTCTTGAAAAGCTCCGTGTCGCCCTTGGGTTGCAGCCTCGCAGAAACCAGCCCGTACCCGCAGGGACATGACCTCTGTCCGTAGCTCGGGCAGTATGGGCACAGGAACACAATGATCCACAATGCACCAACCACGCCGTACACAACGTAGCCACCTGCAGCGGTCCAGGCTGAACTGGACAATCCCAACGCCAGGGCAATAATGATCATTCCCACCAATACCATGACGGCATAGGGCAGATTCGCCAGCACAATGCGAAGATTGGAATACTTAGGCGAGATGTGATGCCCGTGTCTGGGTTCCTCACCCGGGTCCTTACGTGCTGTGCCATTCTTTGCTTTGGACATCAGCTCATCTCCGCGCTGACTGTGTGTGCAAGAACCATGGATTTTCGGGCTTGTGAAACGCTTTTCGCCTTGTTTGCGTCTGCCTCCTGCTACACAAAGAACGGCAGCCGCTGGGAGAACGCTATCTTGAGCGACTGACACATGGTGTCGGCAGGCCAGTTGTGGATTGATGCACACCACCTGCTTCTCGCCCCAGGTCTGCATTACACTTCCACAACACCTTGCCCAGTTCCTTCCTATTTGCGGCGATGGCGAGAAACGTGCTAAGATTGCCGCGGCGAGCTCTGATTCTGATATGGTGTCCTGGAAGCCCGACCGATACGAAGCGCATATGGGCATCTCGCAGGTGACGCTATGGGCAGGGAAAACAAACTCAACGACCTTACAAACCGGCAATGGCTGCAAGCGACCAAGAGCTTCTGGCACACGCAGGGAGACGGCGAATCGGCATGGACACAGCAGCGGCGTATGGAGCTGTGTCAGTGGGTGCTGGAGAGCTACGGTGAGGAGCAGGCCGAGGCGATGCTCGGCCAGCTTGCGCCCAGCGCGCTCTACAGTATCGCCCCGCCGCGCGAGAAGCTCAAGCTGCTGCATCCTGCGACGTTCTCGGAGCGCGACATCGAGCGGTTGCTGCGGCTTTTCACTAAGGAAGGGCAGACTGTGCTGGACCCGTTCGTTGGCAGCGGCTCGACGCTCATCGCCTGCCACAACAGCAAGCGTCAGGGCATCGGCATCGAGCTGGTGGATGAATGGGTGCAGGTGACGCGGCAGCGGCTGGATGATGCCGGGGCCGGCACAGAGCAACAAGTGCTTGCCGGAGATGCCAAGAAGAAGCTGGACGAGATCGCCCCCGAGAGCATGGACTTCGTGGTGACCAGTCCGCCGTACTGGAGCATCCTGGGCAAAGATGCGGGCATGAAGGCCCAGACTGAACGAGTGGAAAGAGACCTGCCGACCAAGTACAGCGAGCAGAGAGCAGACCTGGGCAATATCGAGGACTACGAAGTCTTCCTGCAGAGCCTGGGCGAGGTATTTGCCAAATGGTCTCCAATATCCACCACCAGTACATTCTCATTCATCAAAAGCCAAAGGCAACCTGACCGGCATTATTCATCAACGCGTAGCTCGGGCATCCAGCCCGAGGTCGTTAGCTGCGAAAAGGAGCTGATATGATGCTGAACGACGAGCAGAGGGCGAAGCTGCTGGCCGTGGCCCGGCAGTCAATCAGTGCCGCCGTCGCCGGTGGCGAGCCGCCGGATACGCGCACCGACGATCCGGACCTGCTGAACGTACAAGGCGCGTTTGTCACCCTGAAAAAGCATGGCGAGTTGCGTGGCTGTGTCGGCCATATCGAGGGCGTCCACCCGCTGATCGAGACGGTCAAGGAGATGGCGAAAGCGGCCGCGCTGCACGACTACAGGTTCTCGCCGGTACAGCCCGATGAAATAGATGCACTGACCATCGAAATATCGGTGATGTCGCCGCTTATGAAGGTTGCAGATGTTGCGGAGATACAGGTGGGCCGCGACGGGCTGGTCATCAGCAGCGGGATGCAGAGGGGCTTGCTGCTGCCGCAGGTGCCGGTCGAGTGGGGCTGGGACCGCGAGCAGTTCCTGTGCCACACGTGCCAGAAGGCGGGCCTGCCCGAAGACGCCTGGCAAGGCGATGTGCTCATCGAGCGGTTCGAAGCTGAGGTGTTCGGAGAAGCAGACGCTGAGGAATAGTAACTACTCACCTTGTGACTCTAGGTCCCGCCAAACCAAGCCAAAACGGTCGGGGACCCACTCCAGAGGAGTGGGTCGGGCGTCTCGCCTGTCGTACTGGTAGGAAGCAAATGCGGTGTTGTAGGGGCGCACGGCGTGCGCCCGCAACCCTTCCAGCCCGAGTCAGGAGACCCGAATGTTTTCGGTGCCCATCACCCGCCGCAGGTGACTTCGAAAGAGGTATCTCTCATGTCTGGCAAAGAGCTCCGCTGCCCGAAGTGCAATGCTCGGGTATATGCGACCGATACCGTGTGCATGGAGTGTGATACCGACCTCACCGCCTATTTCAGGCAGCAAACATCCCGGCAGACTCCGCCTGAGCAGCAAACGCCGGGGCATCCACGGCACACAGGAGCACAGGTCCCGCCCCCAGTGCCTGGTCAAGCTCCGGATGAGGCGCTACCCGGTCCTGCGCCTGCCGCAGCCCCCGACCAGCCACTTGTGGAGCCGAGGTGGGACCTATATCTCCGCGATGGAGAGCAGGTGATCTTGATTGTACGCCCGGCTTGGGCGTATGTGCTGCCAAAAGCAGCGTTGTTTTTCATCATGGCCCTCGTAATAGCAATGCTATTCTCGGCTCTTGCGGAGTCGGTGGCGATAGGTATTGTTGTCATGGTCCTCACCGCGCCAATTTGCGCATGGGGCGCCTACTGGATGCGACAGTACAATGTGCTCGTGATAACAAATGAACGCTTGCTGAGAGTACAAGGGTGTTTTGCAGTTCAGAGGGCAGAAGTCTACATTGCAGACATCCGCGAGATCAGAGTGAATAGGGGCCTGCTGGATGCCCTAATCGGGGTTGGCCAGCTCAGAGTTACTACCGCTGCGTTGGGCTCGTCAGAAACAATGAACATTGAAGGCATTCCAGATTCCGACGGGATCGTGAGGGTTATCAATCAATACCGCGAACCTGAACAGACTTAACGACTGAGAGGCCGCGACGAGCAAGGGCATTTGACTCGGGCTGGAAGCCCGAGCTACGCGATAGTTGTGTGAGTGATGCTCCACAGATAAACGCCGTCTGGAGGTGCAACATGTCGGAGCTTGACTGGCCGCTAATTGTGACCGGAATTATCGGGGCAGCAGGTTGGATTACATTCCTTTATCATGCGCGGTCGAAGAAGCAGCACACCGACATATTGAGTGCGAAAGAAGCGTGGGCTCTCGCCCTTGACGTGGGCAAGGAGCAAGCCGAACTCACTAAAGCGCGAGCGCAAGTGGACCTGGACGCTCTCAGTCAAGATGTTGAGGAGTTGACACGAAAGCTGGCGAGCGCATCATCAGGCACATCCGCAGAAAGCAAAGAAGTGGCCCGCAGCCGTGAGAAACTGCGACATGTGTGTGGAAAAATAGGTCATATCGCCGGAGCCATGGAAGAGCTTGGCGCAGTGCTTGATGTTATGAAGGCAGTCATCGCAAAGGGTGACGACGATCGAGATGTCCTCGTTGCGGTCGTACGCTTCGCGCACTCTCGTCTGGCGGATTTCGATGCAGAGAGCGAAGCGCTGGAACAGACAATCAATGCAGAAATCAAAGCATTGGAAGCTCGCATAGACAGCGAGTCTGAAGAATCGGCGTCTGGCCTTCAGGACTGACGGTACGGGGGAACGACGCTACACGAACTCCATTGAGTAGACGGAAGGGCGATAGCAATGCCAAAGAATTACGATCTGCCGGGGCCGTTGTACGGGCCGAGGCCCAAGAATCGGCGTCAGGCTAAAGCTATTACAACCGTGTACATCAGCAGGGCTATTATCCAGTGCAGCAGCCAGCAGCCGAGCCAGGACTTGCCACGATAGGCCATGAAGCCCAAAGCCAGGCCGGCGATGATTGCGGCATAGCTTTCCATTTCCGGCTTCCTGAAATGCATCATGACAAACGGGACCATCTGGATGAAGATGGCGAGTTTGCCCATGCTGCGGGCCAGGCCGAACAGCAAGAATCCCCGGAAGAAGAACTCCCAGGCGAAGAAATACACCAGCCAGCCGCCGGCGAACAGCAGGAAGGCCCGGAGGCTCTCCCCGGCCCATAGGTGGCTTGAATAGTAGCTCTGGAAGCTCGGCCAGCGCGAGGACAGCAGTACCGCAGGCAATGTCACCAACAGAAAGCCGAGAAAGTATTTCCCCCACACGTGCCCTTCGCCCCACTGCAAGCCGAACTCGGCAAGGGGCCGCCTCAAGCCCAGCCGGATCACCAGCGCCGGTATGCAAAAGAGCAACAGGAAGTTGACGCCGAACCAGTTGAACAGCTTCTGCTGGTGCGCGTCGTGCAGGCCAAGCGCTTCAAACAGGGCCTGGTGATAGTGGGTGGGGAGGAAGAAGGTGATATCCTTCCAGGTGAACAGGTCCACTTCAGGTGGCAGTGTGTTCGGACGGCCGTGGTAGTACACGATCGTCAACAGCACAATCGCCAGGGTGATGACCACCGGCTCCTGCCAGCTTGGCCGCGGGCGGGTTGGTGTCGGCTGCTCGGTGGACAGGTCTGTCGGCTCGTCGCTCACTGTGATTCCCACACCCTGAGGCCGGAGAAGTCGAACGAAAAGTCGAGTATATGACCGCCCATTGCTTCGAGGGCGCGGCGCACCTGGGCCTCCTGGTCGGCAGCAGCCAAAAACAACAGGCAGCCCCCACCGCCGGCTCCACACACCTTCGCGCCAACCGCACCGGCGGCCATCGCGCGTTGTTTCATTTCCCGCATCATATCCGTCACCACGCCCGGCGCCAGCTTATCACGCGCCTCCCACTCCTCCAGCAGAAGTTCCCCGAACCACTCGGTATCTCCGGCCAGAAACGCGCGGTAGATGTCCTGGGCCACGCGCTTTACCGTCCCAAGCGCCTCGCAGACCACCGGCTCGCCGGCCTCATAGGCGCCTATCATGCGCTCGTTGGTATCACCGGAGAGACGGGACTGGCCGGTGTAGCAAAGGATGAGGTGCTTTTCGAGCTCGAAGCGGAGGCTGTCGGGTATGGCGACCGGCTCGATAGCCACCTTGCCCTCTTCGTAGAATTCCATATAACTGAACCCGCCCAAGGCAGCGGCGAACTGGTCCTGCTTGCCGCCGACGATTTCAAGCTCCTGAAGCTCCAGTTCACAGGCCATGTCGGCGATCTCAAAGCGGCTGAGTTTGGTCCGCTCGTGGCTCTGACCAAAGGCGCGCAGATGGTCCAGCAGCCCCAGCAGCGCCACACCCACGGATGCCGAGGAGCCGGTGCCCGAACCGGGAGGCGCGTCACAGCGCACCGATATCTGCAGACCGCCCTCCAGTTGCATCTGGCGCACCGCGGCTTTGAGCAGATCGAGGTTGCCGTCGTATTCGAGGTCTCTGATGTCGGCCGCCTGTACGAACTGCCCCAGGTCCTGTGAGACAATCCGCACGCCGGGCTCATCGGTCGGCGCCAGCGTGCAGTAGGCATAGCGGTTGATGGCCGCGTTGATAACGGCGCCGCCTTCTCTTGACGCAAGTCCGGCTGCGGATTATCATATTGTTGAGCCTTTCTGTGAAAATAGCAATAAGCCACTCGGGTATCGTCAATTCCACAGATCGCGGCGACTATCCTCCTGAGCTGTGCGCCGACCGGGCTGCCGCTAGTGCGTGAATCTGATGAAGAGAATGTCGCCGTCCTGGACGATGTAGTCGGCCCCGTGCAGGGCCCAGTCGCCGTGGCTGCGGCACTCTGCCACCGAGCCGCGCTGTGCGAATGCGGTGTACGGGATTACCTCGGCGCGGACGAAGTGTTCAGCCATATCGGTATGGATCTTGCCGGCCGCCTCCTGCGCATTGGTCCCGGCTCTGGCCGTCCACGCCCGGGCCTCCTTATCAGCGGCTGTGAAGAAAGTAATCACGTCCAGCGTGTCATAGGCCGCTTTGATGAGGCGGTCGCGGCCCGCTTCTTCCAGGCCGAAGTCGCCCAGGAACTCCTGCTGCTCTTCG
>JALGTY010000165.1 GCA_029821145.1 Candidatus Zipacnadia bacterium | reverse complement strand
CAGCGCCAGGAGAGTAGGCGGCACGCCCGTCCGCCGCAGCTCTAGCGAAAGCGTAGAGAACGGGTTAGGTACGGGAATTGTAAGTGCAATAGAGCATGATCTACCTGACGCGATTGGACAATTCGGAAATAGTGCTCAACGCGCTTCTCATCGAGCGCATTGAGCACACTCCCGATACTGTCATAACCTTGACCACCGGCAATAAGGTGGTGGTGCGCGAGTCGCCGCAAGAGGTGACCAAAAGAGCGGTGGAATACCTTCGCAGTCTGCGAGGGGATAACGAGACAGACGACGGCTCAGTGGCAAATATCGCGCAGTTAGGCCGGGTTGCGAAGTGAGGACGGTATGGCGTGGCGGCGTCCTCCAAGTAGGGATATTGTATGGATGTAGGCACGATTCTCGGCCTGGTGTGTGCGTTCGGCGCAATGGCGTTGTCGGTTGTGCTCGAGGGCGGCCACCTCGGCAGCTTCTTCAATGTCCCTGCCGCCCTTATAGTCTTCGGGGGCACTATTGGCGCGGTCATCATCGCCACCCCGACGAAGATATTGATGAAAGTGCCGGTGGTGCTCAAGCAGGCGTTTTTCGGCGGCAAAGTGATGGAACCGGGCGAGGCCATTGCAAAGGTGGTGACACTGTCGCGGCGTGCGCGGCGAGAGGGTCTGCTGTCCTTGGAAGCCGAGATCAACGACGCCGGTGACGAATTTCTCAAGAAGGGCCTGCAACTAGTGGTTGATGGTACCGACGGCGAGGTGCTGCGCAGTATCCTGCAGGCGGAGATTCGCAACCGCAGCCACCGCCATAAACAGGGCGCTGGTGTGTTTGTGGAGATGGGCGGACTGGCACCGACTCTAGGGGTGACCGGCACGGTGATGGGGCTGGTGCATATGATGGAGAAACTCAATGACCCCTCGACGATGGGACCGGCAATAGCAGCCGCCTTCATCGCCACGCTGTACGGCGTGGCCTCCGCCAACGTGGTATTCATACCGCTGGGGAATAAGCTGCTCGCGCGGAGTGATGGCGAAAAGTTCGTACACACGCTGATCCTCGAAGGCCTGATAAGCCTGCAGGCCGGCGAGAACGCGATAACTATCGAGGAGCGCCTGAAGACCTTCCTCCCGCCGGCACAGCGGGAGCAGGACTTCGGCGGCAGCCAGCGCCAGGAACAGGGGGCCGACAGTGAGCGAAGAGCCGCTTGAGGAAGAAGGCGGGGAAGAAGATGCTGAGCGCTGGCTGATCACCTACGCGGATATGATCACGCTGCTGATGGCTTTCTTTATCATGATGTACGCGATGTCGAAGGTGGATCAGGGGCACTTCAGCGCGCTTGCGACCTCGGTGCGCGCCGAATTCGCCGGCACGGGGGTGCCCGCAGGACCTGATGTGACCCTGGTCAACCAGGGCGTTGCCACCAGCTTGGGAATCGTCAACGGGACTCGTTTCGGCCTGCAGGATAATGTCGAAAAGGGCCTGGATAAGGCCCTCGCCCGGACTGGTCTGCGCAAACATGTGCAGGTGCTGGAGATTGATGGAAACCTGGTAATCAGGCTGCTGGACGACAAGGTGCTGTTTGCCTCCGGCAGCGCTAGACTGACGCAGGAGAACCGGGAGCTGCTGTCGCGTATCGCCACGATCCTGCGGGTGCTACCGTTTGCCGTCCGCATCGAAGGTCATACGGACAATGTGCCGATCCATACGCGGGCTTTTCCCTCCAACTGGGAGCTTTCGACGCGGCGGGCGACGAATGTTGTGCTTTATCTGGTGCGTACGCAGGCTCTGCCGGCGGACCAGTTCAGCGCCGCCGGCTACGCGGACACCAAACCGGTGGCCCCCAACGATACTGCCGCAAACCGGGAGAAAAACCGACGCATAGACATCGTGATTTTCACCCGAGAGGCGCGAGCGCCCGCAGTCAGCGCCGAAGGGCTTGCCCACACCTCATCTGGTAATCGGCGCGTGGCTGATGAGCGGCAGATTGATATTGTGCCGCCGATAAACATCGCCGCTGGGCCGTAAGCGGCACACTTGAGGAGGTACATCGTATTGTCAGTGTTGCGTAGGCCGCTACACAGCGGGAGCAGCAAGCTGAAGCTGATAGTGATAATTGGTATCATAGCGCTGCTAGGCGCCGGAGTTGTCTATGTGCTCTACGGGCAGCCAACGCCGGAGGATGGCGAGGAACCGACCGCAGATAGCGCCGACGCGTCCGAGCATCCTGCCTCCCCACCGGTGGTCTATGCAATCGGCAATTTCTTGGTCAATGTCAGAACAAATGATGAACTGCGCTACCTGCGGGTGGAGGTGGCCGCCGGCATCAGAGACTATGAGGCCGAAGAATCAGGCGGCGGACACGGTGACAGCAGCAATGAGGAATTGCCGTCCCTGAGATCGGAAGATGAGGCCGTGGCCCGCGACCTTATCGTCAAAATACTTTCTGATTCGAGCTTCGCGAGCCTGCGCACCGCAACAGGTCGCGAGCAGGCTAAAGAGCGGATCAAGCAGGGGCTGGGCGAAATGCTGGAAGACGCGCAAGTAGAGAATGTACTGTTCTTATCATTTGTCATGCAATAGCGGGCCACGCGCACGGGCGGAAGCTACGCTTACACTGAGAAAGTAAGGTCGTGGTTGTATGTCGGAACAAAAGGAGCAGCCTTCAGCCGAAAACGAAGCCGTCGCAGGAACCGACGACCAGCCGGCGGATGAGGCCTCCGAGGCACAGGCCGCAGATACCGAAGTGGCAACTACGGGGGATGAGGCAGCAGCCGGCGAGGAGCTGCCCGACTGGGCAGTGAGGCAGTTGGAGGCCGTCGAGGGTCCTGCTGACGAGGCGATTGAAGCCCCACCTGGCGCTGAAGGGCCTGAACTGCAGGCGAAGGCTGGCGTGACTGCCGCTGGAACGGATGCGCCGGCCACTCTTGATCCGGACATAGCAGAGCAAGCGAAACAGAGTGCGCCCAATCTCGAGCTGATGCTCGACCTGCCGCTGGATGTGACCGTGGAGTTGGGCCGCGCGGACCTGCCACTGGCCCAGGTGCTGGGGCTGAAGGCCGGGTCAGTGATTCAGCTTGACCGACTGCCCGGTGAGCCGCTCGATTTGCTCGTCAACGGTCAGCTCGTCGCGCGTGGGGAGATAGTAGTGCTTAACGACACCTTCGCATTCCGCATCACCGACCTGATTGACTCTTGAGAAAGTCAGACAGCGGGTGGTGCGAAGACAAAAAGAAACGGGCGGCTGTTGGCCGCCCGTAGGATTGTTGCGCACAGAAAAGGCAAGCGCGCCTACTCAATTTCCATTGTAGTCAGCCAGTCGCCGGAAGCCGGGTCCAGCTTATCCGGCTTGAGCCACTTGGCATGGCCGTCAATGAATGCGTAGTTGGACCCGTCGTTGTGGCGGGTTGCCCACTCCGCGGTCGGGATCCAGCGCACGGCATCAATCCCATCAGTGTTACCGATGCTGTGCCCGCCGCCGCTTTCGGTGAACAAGATGCAAGCAGAGGAGTCCTCGACTTCAGCGAGAGCCTTGCCGTAGGGCGGAGTGTGGGAGCCGGCTACCCAGTGGGCGACGTTCATGCCATAGCCGGCGTTGCGGCCGTAGTCGTTCCAACGGCCGTCAAAGACGCTGCTGGTTATCTTCTTACTGGGGCAGAAGAACATCTGGACGTTCTTGCAATACGGGCGGAGCATTCCGCGCCAGGTGCCGTCTCCCGCATTCTCATCACCACTGCCGTTGTAGTCGAGATCATCATACGGGAGCTGCTCGTCGTAATCCTGGGCGTACATCAGCGCCGCTAGGCCCAACTGCTTGAGATTGGAAAGACAGTTGCTCTGTCTGGCCTTTTCCCGTGCGCGCGCAAATACCGGGAAAAGGATGGCGGCCAGGATCGCGATAATCGCAATGACCACCAGGAGTTCGATCAACGTAAAACCTTTACGCATTCTTGTTTCCCCTCCCTAAATGTTTGGTAGGTGCTATGCGACCTGCATGCTCTTGCGGTTATGTAATATAGTATGCCCTATCGCGCGAGGAGTCAATCCTGTAAAAAGGTAATTGCTGACCTTGTGGCCTGCAAAGGAAATGCAGAGGCGAGGATGCCAGTCCTCCAGGTTTGTTAGAGTGGCACGGCGCTTCTTGCTAGCCTTCCTGGACGACAGGCTTCCTAGCCTGTCGAGGCTTCTGCGAATGGCAACGGCATGGACAGGCAGGGATGCCTGTCCTCCAGGATGCGTTTCTGGGCGCGGGGTGCCACCTGCTGCCTTGCCTGTCTGCTCTTCCAAAGCCCAAAGCTGAGCGGTTACAAAAAAAGATGGGCGGCCGTTGGGCCGCCCATAGGATCGTTGCGCACAGAAAAGGCAAACGTGGCTACTCCATTTCGATTGTGGTCAGCCAGTCGCCCGAAGGCGGGTCCAACTTCTCGGGCCTGAGCCACTTGGCATGACCGTCAATGAACCCGTAATTAGCCCCGTCGTTATGGCGCTCGGCCCAGCCGGTCGGTACCCAGGGGTCAACCGTGCTGTTGCCCTGGGTGTGTGAGCCGCTGCTTTCTGTGAACAGTATGCAGGAGGAAGGCGCCTCTATATCCGCCAGCGATATGCCGGTATAAGGCGCGTGCATTCCGGCAGCGGGTCCGTCCTCCCAGTGGGCCACGTTCATGGCGTAGGCGGCATTCTGGCCGAAATCGTTCCAGGAGCCGTCGAAAACGCTACTGCTTATCTTTTCACTGGGGCAGAAAAACACCTGGTTGTTCTTGACATAAGGTACCACCATTCCCCGCCAGGTCGCATCTCCGGCATCCTCACTGCCACTAGCATTGGAGTCGAGATCGTCGTGAGGAAGTCTCTCATCATAGTCTTGCGCGTACATCAGCGCGGCCAGCATCAACTGCTTGACGTTAGACAGACAGTTGCTCTGTCTGGCCTTTTCCCGTGCGCGTGCGAATACCGGGAAGAGGATGGCAGCCAGGATCGCAATAATCGCAATGACCACCAGAAGTTCAATCAACGTGAAACCTTTACGCACTTCAAAACGCCTCCTTTAGAAGAATGTTGTTTCATCCCCACCTCCTCATGCGCAACATGTCACTGACGAACGCTGTATTGTACCCCTCGCACCCTCACTAATCAAGTGCTTCTTACCCGCTATTGGCATCTTGTGAAAAAAGACGGGCGGCCGTTGGGCCGCCCGTAGGATCGTTGCGCACAGAAAAGACAAGTATGGCTACTCCATTTCGACGCTCATCAGGGAGTCGCCGCTCACCTTGTCCACGACGTCCGGCTTGAGCCACTTGGCGTGGCCGTCAACGAAGGCATAGTTGGAGCCGTCGTTGTGGCGCTTGCCGTAGGTATTGCCGGGGACCCAGCCTCGGTCGTTGGTCTCGCAACCGATTTCGTGCGTGCCGTCGCTCTCCAGGAAGAGGATACAAGACGCAGTGTCCTCCACTCTGGCCAGAGCCTGGCCGAACGGCGGTGTCGGCGCACCGGACGTCCAGTGACAGACGTTGATGGCATAGCCGGCGTTCTCGCCATAATCAGCGCCACCATCGAAGACACTGCTGGTGAGCTTCTTGCTGGGGCAGAAGAAGATCTGTCTATTCTTGCAGTACGGGAGCAGTACTGAGCGCCAGGTGGTGTCGCCAGCAGCCTCGTCGCCACTGCCGTCGGTGTCATAATCCTCGTACGGCAGTAGTTCATCATAGTCCTGTGCATACATCAGCGCGGCCAGCCCCAACTGCTTGAGGTTGGAAAGACAGTTGCTTTGTCTGGCCTTCTCCCGTGCGCGCGCGAATACCGGGAAAAGGATGGCAGCCAAGATCGCAATAATCGCAATGACCACCAAGAGTTCGATCAACGTGAAACCTTTACGCACTTTGAAACGCCTCCTTTGGAAGAATGTTGTTTTACACAACCCGCCTTGCACATAGCAATGACGGACAGTGAATTATACACACCGTACCATCACTAATCAAGGCATTCTTACCCGTTATTGGCATCTTGGAAACAAGAAAAAATGGGGACGGAGCCCTTTTTCGTCATAGAAATGGGTGAGCGCGCGGGCCTTCATGACTCTCAAGAAAGGGCTCGGTCCCCGTTATTGGAGAATCTCTTTTTGTGTAGCAAAAAAGGAGGATGTGAAGAGGCGACGGACGAATTCTCAAAGTGCGCAGGTATCCGTAAACAAGGAGGCGTGGATGCAATGGCAGCTAAGAAGGAGCTGTTGAACCCCGGCCAGAAGGCGCCGAGAGCCGGGACGTATGAAGTAGTCGGGGCGCGCGGAGCAAAGACTGGCCGCACAGCCAAGGCAAAACGCGGAGGTTCCCTGCCGCCGACACCCAAGAAGGGGCAGAAGTACGTGTTTGTGCCCAAGGCGAAACCGAAGGCTAAAGCCAAGGCTAAGCCGAAGGCTGCCAAGAAGACGAAAAAGACCGCGAAGAAGAGAAAGTAGCGGGCCGAAACAACTGGCCGCAGGCGAACTTGTCGCGCACAATCCATTGCTTCAGAGGCTACGCTGCCATAGTCGCTGACGGGCCAAAGCGGTGAGGGTGCGGCGCATGGTTGCATGCGCTGAAAGCGGCTACTCGAGCGCACCGGGGTAGCTCGTCAGGCGGCATACAAATTGCTGTTGATAGGGCATCTGATCACTGTTCAAGGGGGACTGTCAGATGCCCTTTTTGCGATTTCAAGACTCTGTAATTCGGTCGCATCACACCTCCAGCGTGCGCGTTGTGACACTTGCCGCATGTTTGTTACTCATCGCGCTGAACGGCTCAGCACTATGGGCACAGGCCGACGCAAATGAGGCCGATGGCTGGCTTGTGCCTGCGCCTGGCGGAGATGAAGCGCCCTCACAGACAGGCGGCGACATCGTCTCCGTATCACTTATCAGCCTGCTGGGTAAGCTGGCGCTGATCGGGGTGTTGATCTATGCGGCAATATGGGGCCTGAAGCAATGGCATGGCCGGGGAATCCCCACACCGCACAGTGGCCGTCGCGGGCTGATTCGGGTTCGCGAAAAAGTATCACTCGGTACCAACGGTAAGCTTTATGTGGTTCAGTTCGGGTCCCGCAACCTGCTGATCTGTGCGGTCGGCGACCAGGTAACGCTCCTCACCGGCAATTCGGCTTCCGAAATGGAGACGGATACCAGCCAGGTACCCGCTTCTGAGGA
>JALGTY010000164.1 GCA_029821145.1 Candidatus Zipacnadia bacterium | reverse complement strand
CAACAACGTAATTACAGGCATCTGCACCTGGTTGGGTTTTACTGGCTGGCTGAGAGCATCGGGGAAGCGGACCACGATTTGGTGGAGTGGACGGCTGAGTACGTTCACGAGCGGAATTGCAAGCTGTACTGGATACCGTACTTCAGCGCAGGCGGCGTCCTCAGATGGCAGGAACGCGGAATTGACGCTACGATGCTGCAGCCCAACTACTTCTTCCAGAAGGAGCCGGAGCTGCGCCGGCTCCTGAGAGCGGCAAGGCGAGCCAGAGTGGGACGGTGCGGCATCGAAATTGAATTCGACGCGCGAGCACTGACCCTGGAGGACTACCGGCAGCGTTTCTATGCGTACCTGGACGCGGGTGTGAAATACGGGTGGATGAATGACGCGCTGCTGGGCTATTACGAGGGCGGCAGGGCTGTTAAGATGTTCGCCGAGACGCCGGGCTTGGGCAGAGAGCTTTACGATGCGGTCTATCGCTTCGTCAAGGGAACCTACGAGATGTCGGGCAAGGTTGACTTTTCCGGAATGGAATCACTGGTACGCGATAACAGTGACAACCTGGCGCTGGCCTCAAAGGGCGCGAAGATTCACGGCTGCGTGAGGCACGAAGACCAGCCGGAGCTTGTACCCGAAAAGATCATTGACGGGGACATCTACTTCTATGGCGGCATGTACGGCTTCGGCTATTTCGCGTGGCCCGGCGGTTTCACCATCGAACTGCCTCAAGTCTCTATCGTCAGCCGGACGCAGGTAATGCTGCATGACAGCGTCGGTCAGTGCTTTCGCTACCGCGTCGAAACATCGATGGATAATGAGAATTGGCAATTGGCGGTGGACAAGAGTGAAGGGGAATGGCGCGGCTGGCAGGTGGATACATTCGAACCCCGGCAGGCGAAATACGTTCGCTTCATCGGACTTCATAATTCCGAGAATGCCAACTTCCAGGTGGTGGAGTTCGAAGTCTATGCAGCCCACGAGTGAGCGAATGGCAGATGCCAGGGCAGCCGGATAGCGTTTCACTAGATGCCAAAACGCTCGTGCAGCTCCTGCCAGATATCTTCGGGAATCGCTTCTGAGACGGCGGCGACGTCGGCTTCGAGATGCTGCGGGTCCCTCACGCCCACCAGCGTCGTGGCGATGCGAGGCTCGCGCAGTGAGAACTGCAGGCTGAGGGCTGCCAGGCTGACGTCGCGGGCGCGGCACCACTCCCATAGCTCGGTCGCGCGCTGCAATCTCTCATCAGTCGCGAAGCCGGGTCTTCTGCGTGCGACCTCGCGCGGGTTCTCGCCGCCCAGCAGCCCCAGCATGATGACCGTACCGTTGTACACACCGACATCGTGTTCGGCCGCCGGAGCTAACACACCCTCGGCGGCGCTCTGGTCAAGGAGGTTGTAGTCGCAGAAGGTCAGGGACAGGTCGAAGTGGCCGCTCTCGATGCAGGCGCGATGGAACTCGTGCGGCCGGCAGCCAAGCCCGATGGCGCGAATCAGGCCCTCGTCTTTGCACTCGAGCAGGGCTTCCAGCGCATTACCCGGATCGAGCACCTGCCCCAGGTCATCCGGGTCATGCACCAGCAGGATATCTATGTAGTCGGTCTGCAGAAGCTCGAGGCTGCGTTCGACACTGCGGCGGGTCGCGGCGGCTGAGTAGTCCTTCGCGCCGTCCGCACCTCGGCCTGTCTTGGTCGAAATGATAATGTCTTGGCGTCTGACCTCATCGCTGCGCCATTGCTGAAGCGCCAGACCGACGCGGCGCTGGCTCTCCCCGTACATCGGCGAGGTGTCAATGACATTGATGCCGAGTTGGAGGCCGCGATGGACAGTCGCAACGGCCAGGTCGTCGCTGTACTCCGTGGATCCGGGCGCGGTCCTTCCCAGATGCGCACCGCCCATGCCGAGTGGTGTCACCTCGAGGCCGGTGCGGCCCAGTCGCCGTTTCGTCAGTGCTGGATTGCTCATGATCACGCCTCCTCAACCGCGTATGGCGGACTGGTCAAGTCTATCTCGACGCCGCCGTTCTTCGCTGATTCGACGGCTGCGAGGGCGGCTGCGAGGGACCTTATGCCGTCCCTGTACGGCGACCGCACACGCTCCGGATCGTCTTCGATGATCGCGTCAAAGAATGTCGAAAACTCACCCTTGTAGTCGGCACGGTCCGGCTCGTCCTCGGCGATCTTCTCACCATCAATTGTCAGCGTACTGTCGCCCAAATCGTACAAAGAGCCCCCCGCCACTACCAGGAACTCCGAATGTCCGCCACCGTCGAGGGCGGTAGATGTCGTTATGTTCGCCACGCCGCCGCCGGCCAGAGTGTAGGTAACGCAAAGCGTCAACGGGATATCGAGGTCCTCTGTCTTGTCTCGTCGGTCCATCCCTCTGGCCGATACTGAAGTGTACTCCCCGCCCAGGTAGCGCAGCAGGTCAACCGCATGGATCGTGTTCTCCACGAAAGCCCCTCCGGAGAGCTCCTCAAGCATCCACCAATACGCGGCCGCCTTGCTGCCGTGCAGGCGATGTATCAGCGCCTGAACCAACGTCTTGCCCGCGAGGCGCAGCCTGGCCTCCTCAGAGGTCCTGGCATAGCGCCGGTTAAAGCCAACCGCGTTGATGACGCCTGCCTTTTGGATGACAGCGTTTATTTCGTGTGCTTTGTCCATGCTCAGCGCAGGCGGCTTTTCGACAAAGACGTGAATTCCCTTTTGTGCGGCGATAATCTCGGCATCGGTATGCGCGAACGGGGGAATGAAGATACACACCGCGTCCAGCTTCTCGTTCTCGAACAGATCGTGGTGGTTGCTATACAGATTCTGCACAGCATATTCGTTGCCCCGTGCGGCCAGGTTCTCAGGGCTGGTGTCACAGAATGCAGCCAACTCGATTTGCGGCAGCTTAGCCAGTATCGGCAAGTGGCAGATCTCCGCCATTCTACCGACACCGATGATACCAACACGCAGCTTGGTCATGCCCGAACCTCCTGATAGTGCAATCGCCACAGTGGCGATGTGCTAATGTAAAGCGATGCGGCTTGGCGGTCAGTCGAGAGAAGCATCGCCAAGCAGTTGCAGCACGCGGGTGGCTACCTCGTCTTCTGCGTCCCGTTCGACTATTCCTTCAGCCCATTGGCGAAGCTGCGTGGCAAGGTCATCGGCATCTTTCTCACGGCCAAGTGCCATTAACGCACGAGCTCTGAATACGTCTGCCTCGCAGAGGCGTGCGTGTGTCTCCTCCGCCGCCGCCTGCAGATGCTGTTGGCGCTTTGGCTCATCACCCATTTCGCCAGCAGCACCAGCCAGAAGCCAGTGCAATCGCGCCTCCTCGGGATAGGCTGCGCGGCCAACGCCGAGGTTTCGCGGATAGGTGAGGGCGAGTTCATAGTCGGCTGCAGCTTCAGCAATCTGGCCAGCACTACGGCGCTGCTCGGCGCGTCCCACCAATGCGCGTGTCCACTGCGCGTGCATGCCACGGGCGCCCTCCCAGGGGAGAAAGGTGTAGGCTTGCAGGAGATCCAGCGGCTCATCCCAGCGCTGCAGATCCAGGAGGCAAGCGATTCGTCGGGCGGCCATGTCCCAGCGGTTGACGACTCCCTCAGGCCCCGCCTCAAGCGCCGCTAGACGGCTCTGGGCATCGGCACCGGCACGCTCGAGTACCTCGTCGCGCTCGATGTAAAGGTGATAATCGTCCGGGCGGCGTGCAATGGCCTTGTCGTACCACTCGATGGCGGCATCGTGCTCTTCGCCCCACAGGCTGTAGGCCAGACCAAGATTGCGGCACAGGACCGGGTTCTTGTCAGAAATATTGGCTGCGGCGTGCCACGCGCCGAAGGCCTCCTCGCGCCGGCCCAGAGATGCCAGCAGATTCCCCAGGTACATGCGAGCCTGCCAGTCACCCGGGTTGCGGGCGACGGCGGCTTCGAGCACCTCGAGGTCCTCGAGGCGCGAGGGGAAGCAGTACTCCGGATCAGGAGCGCTTGCCAGAGGCATTTGCTCGTGGACCTCAGCGGGCGTCGGCAAGTCCGCAAGGTGGTAATGAACCATCGGCGATGCGGCCACGGCTTCGCTGGCAGCAGCACCGGTGCGCAATAGCATGGCGGCTTCCATGAGCAAGCCGTAATCCCGGTACTTCAGAGCCAGTTCCAGCCATTCCTCCGGGTCGTCGCCGAGGATGCCGGCAAGTTGGGCCAGCGGCTCGACCATACTCTCCGCATCGCCCCGCTGATGGCCCGTGAAGATGCGCTCGGCGAGGAATTCGGCTGCCAGCGGATTGGTAACGGTCGCCGCCTCCAGGACCGTCTCCACATCAAGCTCTAGCAGCCGACAAACGACAGCTACGATGAATGACGCGTCCAGATTGGAGGAGCTATCTTCAGCAAGCCGAAGCACCTCTTCATAGTCGCCTCTGTGCAGTGCCAGCTTTGCCAGAGCAAGGTTTGCTTCCGCTGCACATTTGCTTCTGCCAGCGAGCCACCATAGAATCGTCTCTGCCTCCTCGGTCTGCTGATGCTGGCTCCTGGCAAGCGCCAGATAGTACCAGGCTTCGTCATTTTGGCGATCGCGGGCTACGGCCCGTTCAAGATGCTCGACCGACTTCTCGACGAGGCCGGCTCGTAGATTGATGAGTCCCAGGCCAAGATGGGCGGAGCTGAGGCCGGCGTCCTGTTGGAGCGCCTTGCCGTACACTTCTGCGGCTTTCTCATAGTCATCTGATAGCTCTTCCCGAACACCCTGTGTCGCAAGCTCTTCAGCAGTGGCTTCGCTGGTCTCGGCAAGTGGCTCGGGCTTGATATCCACCGGGCGGGACAGGTTGCGGGTGACGCCCGGCGTGAAACGCAATATCTCATCGCCGTCGAATAGCAGTACCACGCTTAGATCGTGGTGCGAAGGCTTGCCTGGGATCGGGGCGGTGACCGCGAAAGGTCGGTCGGGTGCAAGAGTCACTTGCTCACTGAAGATGCGCTTGCCCGCGCACTCCATTAGTAATCTGCCCCCGCCCATGTCCACGTTGACCAGGCCGGTGATGATTGCCCGATCGCCATCAAGCTCGCAGTTGGTGGCGGCAAGGTCGTTGGCGAACTGGAAGCCGCCGATGCCGGACACCGGATACCATATCTCGGTCCATTCAACCTCCTGGTAAGGCGCCATGAACTCGACTACACTCTGGTCAACGAAGCGGCCGGCCTGCAACTCGACGTACTGGCCGTCATCGTCGGTGAGCAGATCAACCCATATCATGCCCTCATCCGCCGTCCCCCAGGTGAAGAATTTCTTGCCGAACTCGATCCTGCGGTCGGCCCAGTGAACCAGTCCGGCATCTTGGTCCTCGAAATAGCAGCCGAAAAAATCCTCGTCGGGGTCCATGCAGAAGATGTCATTGGGCCGCTGGTGGTTGCGGTAATAGCTCAGGTCGGTCCCGTCAAGCATGGGGTAGCCGTGGATTCCGTGTGAGGTGCGCACCTGTGTCGCCGGGAAGACCAGATGCAGGTCATCAGTGGCCGGGACGGCGGAATTGGCCCAGAAATAGCTCCGCTGGCGCAGCGCCGTGGGGTTGTGCAGCACCACCCGCTGCGTCAGTCTGGCCTCGCCCGGGAGCAGACCAAGCTCAACGCTCCAGCGCATTCGGCTGACGCGGTCGGTGGCACCGACGATGATGCTTGCGCCCTGCCCGTCCGGGTCCTCCAGAATGCCCGACATCACCGGCGAGACGGTGACGTGTGTATGGCCGGGGTGGGGGAAGTTGAACTCGATGCCGCCTGAGATCCAGGCCGCTCGGCGGGCCACAAAGCCGTACTTGACGACGTTGTTGCGATAGAAGACCTCGCGCTGGGCCACCTTGTCATATAGCGAGTACAAACGCCCGCCCAGTTCAGGCAGTACCATCAGGTGCAAGTACTCGTTCTCCAAGTGCAGCGCTCGATAGGCCAGCGTTTGCGGCACGTGGGTGAGGTCGTCGAGCATCGGATAGGGGTAAATGCGTCGTGAACCTGTTCTGTGCAGTGGGGGGTTCGGGTCGCCAGGCCCCAGCATGTATGTCTTCAGTTCGATCTCGTCTTCCCAGGCCGAAACGGTCATAGCACCATCCTCCGATGCACGGTCAGTGGACTTGTCCAGCCAGCCGCCTACGACTACATTCACGAGGCTGCCGTGGAGTTCCCCGGTGGACTTCGTTTCTCCTGCTAAATATTCCTTCGCGACGGCCGAGCTTCTAGGCGGCTATGTGGGGGCAGGGAGAATGAACCGGGCATGAACGCCCCTCTCCAAATCATTAGCCGCCCTTGATGCATAATGGGGGATAATGACAGAAATGCCGCCCACATCGCGTGGGCGGCATCGTTGGTGCTGTCCTCATCACTCGCCTGGACTAGCTACAGCTGGAAATCTGGTAGACCCGGTGGCCAAGGCAGGCCAGCTACCTTGAAATCTCTGCTCACGGGATCGCTGGTGGCTCCCTTGTTATCTGTCGCTGTGACTGTGACAGTATATGCATCTTCGTCAGACTCGGAATTTGCGACGGCAACATACTCTCCAGTGTATTGCGCGCCGCTGAGAGTGAGAGCGACAGTCGCTGTACCGCCTGGGCCGGCGACTTGCGCAGACACCGTTGCCACCGTATCGTCGTCCGTCACTTGAGCCGTAATCGTTACGGTTCCACCGATGAAGTATAACTCAGTCGGCGCAACCGTTGCGCTGGTGATCGTCGGCGGCTGATTCTCGGGAACTCCGCCGCCACCGCCACATCCAGCTATTGAGATGACTGTCACGAGCAGAAGTGTCTTATAATTCATCATTATGTGCGATCTCCTCAGCATCTTGTACAGGCCGCTTTATCGGAACATCTGCAGTGCAGCAATTCCGCTTGCCTGCTGACCGTCTTCAGCACGTGCCGTTGCTCGCATCAGATAGCGCCCTGCCGGGAGTCTCGTACCGCGATGACTCAGGCCATTCCAACTCAATACAGTTACGCCACCCTCGCACTGCCTGTCACGACAAATTGTAGCCACGTGACGGCCCGCGATGTTCAACACCTCGATATCCACCCCAGCAGCCGCCGACAAGCTGACACGCACATCCACTGCACCGCCCCGTGCCGCAGTTGCAGCAACGTTCACCATCACCTGCCCATACTCACCACTGGGAACCATCTCAACTTTGAACCTGCGGACCTTGTCGTCTTTGCTCGCAG
>JALGTY010000163.1 GCA_029821145.1 Candidatus Zipacnadia bacterium | reverse complement strand
TGGCTCGACGGTTATGCGTACTATGGAGGAAGTCATCACCTTTAACGTCAGTGCCACTCTGACCGAAGGCGTAGAGATTCCGGAGCCGCCTGGTGGCGAGGGCGCTGCTGGCGCGCCCGGTGCCCGCGGACCGGAGGACATGATGATGGAAAGTATGCCACCGCCGCCGGAACCGATGGCGCCGGAACCGCCGGCGCCCGCTTAGGCTACAGCAGCGCGCAGACCTGCCGGCCGGGCGGCGAGCCTGGGGCGACAAATAGGGAGCACGCACAAGTATGCGCAAAATCTTCGGGAAAGTGCCAACCTTCGCAATTCTTATCGGCGCCGTAGTGCTCGTCGTCGCTATCGTCGTGCTCATGCAACTTAAGTTTATCAAGCCGCAGAAAGAGGAACTCACGAAGCTGCAGGAGGAACTCGTCAGCGAAGAGGCGGTAGCCGCTGAGCGCCCGCAGGCCGAGAAGCGGCTCGCCGAAGTTCAGACGCAGTGGGAAGAGCGCCCGCAGGCCGAGAAGCGGCTCGCCGAAGTTCAGACGCAGTGGGAAGAGGCCCAGGTGCGTCTCCAGCAACTGCGGGACACCAGAAGCTTCCCGATCTCAACATACCAGCCGATCGGGGCCATGATCGCTCTATGGTACGAGTACCGCGAGGACCTGCCACGCGTCACCAAGGAGTGGATTGATTCAACAGGCGTCACGCTTAACAGCAGCGTCAGCTTCCCAACCCCGGACATGGCACCGCCGAGCGTTCCTGGTGGTGGGTTTATTGCCTTGCCCGGACCGACCAGTCTGTCAATCAGCGGCACACTGGCGCAGATTGAAGGTTTCTACTCATCACTGAGCAACTATACGAGGGTTGCTGCTATATCAGGCCTGACACTTTCGGGCGAGGGCGATGCCCTGAACGCCACCGTACCGGTCAGTCTATACCTGCTGATTGAGACGCCGGTTGCAGCAGCGCCCGCTCCAGCCGCCGGGCCCGGTGGCCCACAAGCTCCTGGAGATGAAGCAGTGGTGCCTCCGGGGCCGGACGCTGAGCCTATGGATGAAGGGTGACCTGACAAGGTCGGCCCACCAGAGCGAGTGGCTCGCGCTGAAGGCTGTCGGTTGGAGAATTAGCACCGCAGGAGGCTTTTGTGACTAGGCCGCGCAATGCGAAAATCATGATGGCAAGCGCCCTTTGCATAATGGCGCTTGCCGGGGTAGTGTTCCTGCTGTTCGTCGTGCCTACCATGCGTGGTGGCGCTACACCGTCAATATGGGCGGACCGATGGGCGGGGAACCCGGAGGTGCACCACCAGCCGCGCCCGTAGGAAACTGGACTGGGCCGCCGATCGAACCTAGTAATCCCAATCCGTTCGCGGCAGCCGCGGCGGCAGGCATCGCCGATGAAGTTAGTCTTCAGGATATGAAAGTAACTAACTACGGGACCAACTGGGCCCGGATACCAATAACTCAGCGGATTGGTTTCCCAGCGCCCGAAGTGCCGGCGCGAGCGGCTCCTCCGCCTCCGCCCTCAGTCATTGGACCAGAAAAGCCGCTGCGGGTTACCAGCATCATGTGGACTAAGGATGGCCAGGCGCTCGCCGTGTACGAATACGGTGAAGGCGACGAAATGCAGAGCGGCGTCGTCCGGCCCGGAGATGTGGTGGAAACCTGGAAAGTTAGTGAAATTCGCCAAGATTACATAGTCATAGAGGATCGTAGAAGCGGAGCGAGAACCGAAATATATCTCAGCGAGAAAGCCCCTGAACCCAAGAAGGAGGAGCCACCGGCTGGCAGGCCTGGAGCACGCCAGCCACGGCCCCGCCGACCAGGGCTCTAGACACTGCATACAACTCAGTATTGGCAGCCGGGCAACAAGATTACAAGATCCGGAGGGAAACTCGGTCAATAGGAGGCCGGTCTTATGAATACCAGGTTTCACATCATCGGCGGCATAATCTGCCTTATGGCGCTGTCAACCTTACTTCTCGCAGGCACCGCCAGCGCGCAGGACGATGCCAAATTCTCTGTGCAATTTGCCGACACTCCCTTGGCAAAGGTCCTCGAAGCGTTCAAGCGTTTCAATCCCGGCTTTGCCTATACATTGCCTCCCGGCGCAGAGAACAAGGGCATCACAGCCGCGTTGGTGGACGTCAATGTGGATGAAGCGCTCACTGTTGTTCTAGAACAGGTCAACCTGCGGTTTGTCAAAGATAACAATATCTATTCAATCCGCGAAAAGCCGCAGCGGGCTACCGGCCGCGCGGACCGGCCGATGCCTCAGTATGGGGCACCTATCTTCACGACCAGGCCGTCATCAGCGACGGCCGAGGCCGCTGGCGCTGCAGCTACGACTACGCCCGGTGAGGGTGCGAAGACCGAGGAAGACGAGCGCGCCAACCTGCCGATCCGACTGCTCAAGATCAGGTATGCCAATCCCGCCCTGATCTCTATGCTCTTTGGCGGCGACGCCATTTATGGTGATGAGATGAGTATGATGGGTGGTGGCGGCGGTGGTAGCAGCCGTGGCGGCAGCAGTCGTGGTGGAAGCATGGGCGGCAGCAGTCGTGGCGGCAGCAGCCGCGGGGGTAGCAGCCGTGGCGGAAGCAGCCGTGGCGGCAGCAGTCGTGGTGGAAGCAGCAGAGGCGGCTCCAGCCGCGGCCGCCGGTAACCAGTCTGCTTACGTACAGCGCGTAAGCTCGGCCTGCCCTGAGCAACGTCGAAGGGCAGCCCGAGACCGTTCTATGAAGTCTTGCAATCGTCAAAGCATCTGACGTTCACGGTACAGACACAGCACTTAAATACAGCAAATGATATGGGCCAAGAGATGCAGCTATTATGTGACAGTGCCCCAGGGAGGGGAGTTATGCGAAGCTTCAGGACTTGGCAGCAGAACATGATCACAGCCTGCATTATTGCAGTGCTGGCTATCGCCGTTTGTGGCCGAGTCGCGCTTGCCCAGGCAGAGGCCGACATCCCCAATGAGCAGCGCCTGATAAATATTGATGTCAAGGACGGAGCCATAGACGCGGTGCTGCGCATGCTGGCAAAGGCGGCCGGCGTCAATATCGTAATCGGCGAAAACGTCACCGGGCGCGTCGAGGCGGTGTCATTGCGCGACGTGACTGTGGAGACCGCCCTGCGCCTGATCACGATAACGCATGGGTATCATTGGTATCGTGAAGGCAACGTCTATGTTGTCACCGCCAAGCCACCCCCAGGCGCGTCTGCAAGCGCAGGTGAACTCAGGCCTGGAATTGGCGGACCAGGACCAGAACGGGCCACTGGACCGGCACCCTCCGTCACACCCACTCTTGAGGGGTCTGTGCCCGTCCAGTCTGCTGAGGGGGCGCGTGCTGTCGCACCCCCGCCGGTAATCCCACACGAGACCTCAACCATTGTGACTCCGGGCGCGCCCGGCGAGCCGAAGATAGTGACCAAGGTTTTCCCGCTCAAATACAAAGACGCTGAGGAGCTGGCCTATGCCTTTGGCGGCACCTCCTTCGGCGGCACTACGCCCGGTGCAAAATTCCCGGCATTTCGACTTTCGGATCGCGGACACCTCACCGGCCGGACGCCGCAGCCTTACGCCGGTCCGGACGTTTTCGGCGGCGGCTCCTCAGCTAGCTCACGCTGGGGCCAGGCGGAGGGCCTCGGTGGGGGCAGGTCCACCCGTGGCGGCGGTAGCAGTGGTAGGGGCGGTACTAGTAGCAGGAGCGGCAGGGGCGGCGGCATCGAGTCCTTTCTCCCGGGCGAGATGGAACCCCCCGTCGCTTTCATGCCCGAAAATGCCTTGATCGTCCAGGGCACTCAGGCCGAAATTGACAAGTTCGCCGAACTCGTCGAAATGCTCGACGTACCCACCAGGCAAGTCGAAATCATGACCAAGTTCGTGGATGTTCTGAGTACCGAGGCGAGTGCCTTCGGCATTGATTGGACTGTTGCCACTGGCGCGCTGGAGTTCTGGAATCTGGGGTTCGCCCCCGGCGAGGCCATGAATAATGTTGTCAGGTATTCCAGGGGCCGCTTCCAGGCAACCTTGGCCGCCCTGCAAAACGAAGGCCGGGCCACTGTGATCAATGCACCCCATGTCATATGTCCGAACAACCAGTTCGCTACGATCAGCTTCTACACCACGATCCCCTACTACACCTCGACTACCGAGTACAACCAGTTCGGCCAACGTATTGCCACCGAGATCGAGTGGGAAGAAGCCGAAATCGAAAACACGCTCGAGGTTGTGCCTCGGATTAACGCCGATGATACCATAACCATCGAACTTTATCCGATACTGGAAGACCAGGTCGGCGAAGTCATCGGGCCTAATGGTGAAAGCATGCCCATTATCGTCTCGCAGGAGGTCATGACGACGGTTACCGTCGCTGACGGTGACACCATCGTCATGGGCGGCCTGATACGGAAGGATGAGAGTTACACGTATCAGAACACGCCGCTTTTGAGCAAGTTGCCGATCATCGGAAAACTATTCCGCTCCAAGCGCACCCGGAGTTCTAACTCCGAACTGCTCATCTTCGTCACGCCTAAGATCATCCGCGAGGTGCCGCCGCAATAGCGCAATGCGGTGTGTCGCACTCAGATTACAAACGGCACTCCTCAGCGGTGCCGTTTGTTAGTATCTGCAACCTTGTCTGCCGGAAGGCGCGAGTGCTGTGAACTCTCTTACGAAGGTCCACGTTCCGCTGGCCGCCGCCAGTTACGACATAACCATCGGCGCAACCGTGCACGAGCATTTGGGCCGCCTCTACCCGCCCCGCGCAGGCCAGCGTGGGTGTGTCATTGCGCCTCAGAACGTGATGGATCTCTACGCCGGCCGCCTGCTGGACAGTCTCAGTGCCGGTGGCTGGGAGGTTGAACTACTCCCAGTGGCTGACGGCGAGGCGGCCAAGAACCTCCAGACCGCTGAGCAGTTATGCCGCCGTCTCGCCCAGATGGCGTTCGACCGCGGATCGGTTCTCTTCGCCCTCGGCGGCGGCGTCGTTGGCGACCTGGTCGGCTTTGTGGCCGCCATCTACTTGCGCGGCATCGCCTTCGTGCAACTGCCCACCACACTGCTGGCCCAGGTTGACGCCAGTGTCGGTGGCAAGGTCGCCGTGGACCTACCAGAGGGCAAGAATCTAATCGGCGCCTTCCACCAGCCCGACGACGTATTCATAGATACTGTACCTCTCAACACGCTGCCGGACAGACAGCTTCGCTCGGGGATGGCCGAGGTTATCAAACATGCCGTCATTGCCGACGCGGAGTTGTTCTCCTACATCGAGGCCAACCTTGACCGCATATATGGGCGCGAGCCGGCAACACTAGAACATCTTCTCGCCCGCAATTGTCAAATAAAGGTGGATATTATCGTCCAGGACCCGTATGATACCGGGCTTCGTAGCCTGCTCAACCTCGGCCACACCGTCGGCCATGCGGTGGAGGCCGCTGCCGCTGATTGGGCCATTCATCACGGGGAAGCCGTCGCCATCGGCATGTTGGCAGAAGCGCGACTGGCCGTCCAGCTCGGGATATGCCAGCAGCACGACCTCGACAGACTGCAGAATCTGCTGGGCAAAGCCGGCCTGCAGTCCGGGATCCCAGAAGTTGACATTGACCAGGCCACTGCCGCCTTGCGCCGTGATAAGAAGATCGCCGACCAGACACTGCGCCTGCCGTTGATGACCGCCATCGGCAGCGCAGAGGTTTTCGAAGACATAAGGCTGAACCAACTCGATACCGCCTTGCGTGATGCGCTACAGAATCACAAATAGCCTGCAATTGCTGATTGGGAATGTCCAGGCAAAACATGAGTGCAAAGAAGGACGCAATTCATCCACTGCCCTGGCTGGGTCTAGTGTTGTGGGCCAGCATAAAGGGCATTGTTGCCGTCATCTTCACTATCGCCATCTTCGTCGGCATCGTGTCACTGCTGGTTTTGGCAGCTCTCGGCTACGGGCCCCAGGAGGTCGCGGTGCCCAATGTTGTCAATATGCCGCTGGATAAGGCCAAGCAGGTGATGAGTGAAGCCGGGGTTGAGCTTGAGGTCGCACATGAGGTGCATAGTACAAAGACGGCTGACGGTTGCGTGATGGAGACCAGACCGGCGGCCGGCAAGGTCACCAAGGAAGGTCGCAAAATCTACGCCGTAGTAAGCCTTGGTCCCAAGAACGCTAAGGTGCCGAAGGTTGTCGGCCATAGCTCCAAGGCGGCGCAGCAGCGCATCCGCGAGGCGCAGCTGCAGGTCGGCAACGTTATTCACAAGGCCGACAGCAACCCCCGTGACCACGTCATCGAGCAGGCGCCGACTGCCGGCACTGTGGTCGGACGCAACCATCCTGTCAATCTTGTACTAAGCGGTGGGCCCGATTACGGTCGCGCACAGCTAAGTGACAAACGGACATTATTCTTTCGGACCATAAAGGTCACCGTACCTCGGGGCCAGCCGCTGCAGAGAGTCGTCATCAAGGTCGTTGCTGGCGAGTCAGACCGCGAGAAGACCTTCTACAATCGCGTCCACCGGCCCGGAGACGAAATCAAAGCCGATTTCTATGCCCCTAAAGGGGCCACCTTACAGGTCGTCATAGACAGGCAGACGGTACTCAGCAAGAAGCTCTAGTCTGCAATACTCACACAAACGCGTAGCTCGGCCTGACCTGCGCTAAGCGCAGGTCAGGTGAGAACGCGATAAGTCGCGTTCTCAGCTTCCAGCCCGAGGTCGTTGATATCACAGTGTGTTACCTTAGGCGGCTGAGCGAAAACAGCAAGGTCAACCGCAAAGGTGTCGGGCTAGAAAGCCCGACCTACGGATTGCTGACGAACGCCTACACCGATCCACGATAGAAAAGGAATGAGTAGTTACTCACCTTGTGGTCTGCAAAGGAAATGCACAGGCGAGGATGCCTGTCATCCAGATTTCTTAGAGTGGCACGGCCCTTCTTGCTAGTGTTCCTGGACGACAGGCTTCCTAGCCTGTCGAGGCCTCTCCGAAGAGTAACGGCATGGACAGGCAGGGATGCCTGTCCTCCAGGATAAGCTTTTTTGGGGCGCGTCGCCACCTGCTACCTTGCTTGCCCGCTCTTCTGAAGTCCCACAAGCTGAGCAGTTACAGGAAGGAAAAGAGCCGCTGCGATGTCGGCTGCGAATCCATTCAGGGATTACCTGCGAGCCATCCGCGAGAAGCTTCAGGTCCAGGGAGCCGGAGAGCACGCGCACCGGGCCGCCCTGCAGAACTACCTCGAGGCGGCATATCCCCATCTGCTCGCGACCAATGAACCACGCCGGATAGAGTGCGGTGCGCCCGACTTCGTGATTACCACCAAAGACACGCAGGTGCCGATCGGCTACATCGAGGTGAAGGATGTCGGCGCGGACCTCAGCGCGCGGGAATACCGGGAGCAGTTCAAGCGCTACACGCAGGCGCTGAATAATGTCATCATCAGCAACTACCTGGAGTTCCGCTGGTTCGTGGAAGGCGAAGAACGCGGCGAGCCGGTGCGGGTTGCGCGGCTCTCGGGCGAGAAGATAGTCGCCGAGAAAGATGCTGCAGCCATGCTAGCGCAGCTCTTTGACAATTTCACCAGCCAGCCGGGCATCGTAGTCGGCACCGCCAGCGAACTGGCCCGGCGTATGGCACATCTGACCCACATGCTCAAGGATCAGATTTTCGGGGCCGTGCAGAATGCAGAAGAAGATTCGGAACTGCGCGGGCAACTGGCGGCCTTCCGGGACATACTGCTGCCCGACCTCGACGAAGAGCAGTTTGCCGACATGTACGCCCAGACCATAGCCTACGGGCTTTTTGCAGCACGGGTGAATGTGGGGGAAAGAGAAGAGTTCAGTCGCGAACATGCCGCCTTCGATCTGCCCAAGACCAACCCCTTCCTGCGCAGCCTGTTCAACTCCATAGCCGGCCCGGACCTGGATGACCGGCTGACGTGGATCGTTGACGATCTGGCGCGGCTGCTGGGCAATGC
This sequence comes from Candidatus Zipacnadia bacterium, assembly GCA_029821145.1. Classification (GTDB taxonomy): domain Bacteria; phylum Armatimonadota; class Zipacnadia; order Zipacnadales; family UBA11051; genus UBA11051. The sequence continues at coordinate 492 of JALGTY010000163.1, read as the reverse complement.
CGACATGGCCAATATCATGGAGGATTTCGGCAGATTCACGCGCCAGGAAGACCCGGTCGTGCATTTCTACGAGACCTTTCTGCGCGAATACGACCCCCAGGAGCGCAAGATCCGGGGCGTCTATTACACCCCGGAGCCGGTCGTCAGCTATATCGTCCGCTCGGTGGACTGGCTGCTGAAGGAGAAGTTCGGCAAGCCCGATGGTCTGGCCGACCCCGATGTGTATATCCTGGACCCGGCGGCCGGTACGGGCACCTTCCTGTATTTCGTCATCCAGCACATCTACGATACGCTGCAGGCAAAGGGCCAGGCCGGCACCTGGAACAGCTATGTGAAGGAGAACCTGCTGCAGCGCATTTTCGGCTTCGAGATTCTGATGGCGCCATATACGATCTGCCACATGAAGCTGGCGATGCTGCTGCAGGAGCTGGGCTATGAATTCGACGGTGACGAGCGCCTGGGCGTCTATCTGACTAACACGCTTGAGGAGGC